>JAGNNB010000001.1 GCA_017990865.1 Lysobacteraceae bacterium | reverse complement strand
CAACGCCGGGCCGCGTCGGCATCTCCGTCGATCAGCGCCGCACGCGCGAGACCCGCGTAGGCGCGCAGCCGATACGGGCGCTGGCCATCGTGACGGAACTCGCTCATCGCGCGCGTCAGCAATGCGACCGCCGTGCGCGTATCGCCGCGATCCAGCGCCATCACGCTGATCGTTTCCATCGTATGCGCGACTTCGATGTCGTCGCCCGCGCGCCGGTAGTTCTCGATCGCTTCGTCGTAATAGCGCAGCGCGTTTTTCTGGTCGCCCTGTTCCCGATACAGATCACCGAGATTGTTTAGCACAGAACCGATTTCCGGACTGCGGTCGGCGCGCTGAATCGCCAAGCTGCGTTCGAGCGCCGATTGCGCGCTGCGGAAGTCACCCAGCCGCATCAACGCAGCGCCGATGTTCTTGGACTGCTTCGCGATGCCGGGGCGGAAGCCATTGCGCTCCGCGATGCCCAAGGCGCATTCGAACGCTTGCAACGCCTCGGGGACGCGTTCCTGGCGATACTCCAGCACGCCGTCGCGGCGCACCGTTTCGTAGCGGTCGCGCCAATCGCCTCTGGCCGCGAGCGCGCGGGTGCAATGCAGCGCAGCGCCCGCCCGTTCGAAATCGCCGGCCTTGATCCGCGCATCAATCGTCGCGTGCAGGCGCTCGACGGCATCCGCCCCCATCTCAACCTCGAATTCGCGCGCGCATCGCATGGCGTCGATATCCGGGGCACGCACGAATCGATCGCAAACGGCACCCGCGGCGCGCGCGCTCGGCGCGTGAACCAAAAGCGCGGCGGCGAGTAAGACCACCCGCGTCGCGACCGTCGACGATCGCACGATCGAATTTCTCTGTTTCGCAACGATCCTCACCGCCCCGACTCTCCTGCCCATTCTTCGACCGATGCGGACACGGTCGACCTTCTCGGGCGGAAGAGTAAACGATCGAGCGATATTTCCTGCCTTATCCAGCACGACGCATATCGGGAAACACGTCCTGCGATTCGCGATCCGCTGTCCGTAGCGTAGACGCGCGCGAAAACGAAACGGGCGCCCTCGCATGGAGAGCGCCCGTTCTGACCGGCGAGCGAATCGCCGAACGAATCAGATGTCCCGACCTTTCTCCGGCTTGGCCGGCTCTTTCGTGCATTGCCCCTCGACCGAGGCGTTGATGAACATGCCGGTCGGGCCGCTGATGTTGTTGACCTCGACGTTCAAGGTGTACAGGCCCGGCACGACCGGCCAAGCCGCGAAGTTGTTGAGCTGATTGGCGGCGGTGAAGCAGTAACCGCCCGGGACGTTGCACTGCACCGGACCGCCGCTGGTGGGGCCGGTCAGCGACACTTTGATGTAGTTATCGGCGGCCGCCGAATTCCCTTTGAACACGATGGTTTGCGGGATGGTGCATTTTTCGACTTTGAACTGAAGCGTGTAGAGGTAAGTGGTGTTGTTCCCACCGGAGCCTGCGGCGTTGGGGCCGATCCACTTGGCGCCGCCGGTATCGTTGCTCCATGCGGCGTTTTTCGGGGTGACGAACGCGGCCGGCACGCCGTTGACCTTCCATGAATTGCCCGGAATGGTGCTGAGGTCGAGCTTGGTCTGCCCGCCCAAACACTGGCAGCAACCCAACGTCGGGATCTTCTGATCGGGCAAAGGCCGCACGCCGGCGGAGCGCGGCGGTGCCGGCGCTGCTTCCTGTGCCTGCACCTGCGGCGCGGCGGTCATGGAGAGACCCGCGAACAGACCGAGCACGGCCGCGAGTGCGGCGCGACGGACAGGCATGACGGGGATGGCGGGGACGATCGAACGGGACTGCGTGGTCATCACGACTACTCCTGACGTTGCCGCGATTGCGGCGTATGGGTGAGCCGGATCGCGAGAGGACGTTGGGGAGACGATGCGTCTCGATGCGCGGTGCGATCCGGTGGCAGCACCGTATTCGTCGGTCTGTCGGAGGGTAAGGATCGAGTCGGGAATGATCGGGTAAACGCACGGCATGATTCGATCCGCCGACGGCAAACGCGGCGCCCGAGGAGGGGTCTGAATAACGCCATCCTGGCGTGATTCAGACGTCGCGGACTCAGGCCAAGCCTGAGTCCGCTCCCGCCGGATCAATCACTTGGGTGATTGATCCGCGAGCGCACCATCCATGGCGCGCGGAACCTCTGAATTGTTCAGAGGTTCCCAAGCGCGATTGGATCGCTTGCGCGGAGCGATTCGCGCGCAGACGTTGCCTGCGCAGCGAGCGACCTCTCGTCGCATCAACGACTTACGTCGCATCATTCCCGCGATATTCCCGGCAAAGCGCTGGCGACCGGCGGACGGCACCGCCTAGACTGGCCGCTCTCAAACCACAGGGGAGTCGCTCATGTTCAACCCTTTACGCTGTCTGCTCGGCCTCGCACTGATGCTTGGCGTCGCCGCGCCCGCCTTGGCGGACGACCCGGCCGAACCCGCCACATGCAAGGCCCGGGGCGCGAAGCGGGTCGTCGTGGGCAAATTCCAATTCACTCTCGCCGAGTTGAATGCATACCGAAATGTCCATCGCTTCGCCACCCGTCCGCCCGGCGCGAGCGCCATCGCAAAAACCGAGCACAAGCGCGCGACACTGGCGGACCTGATCGCCGTGATCGATAACCCGCAACGCAATGCGCGGTTGTCCGTCGCTAACAGCGGCGAACACGGGCCAATCACCAGCGTTCCTATCGACGAGAAAGGACCGGACGCATGGTGCGGCATCGTCGACGAGTGGCACTATTCGGCCCTGCTGGCTCGTCAGATCTGCAATAGCCTCCCGGGCAGCAATGGACAGGCCTATTTCAAAGCCGATCCGGCTTACACCGCATTCAACGACACGGCCAATCACCACACGTCCTACAAGGCCGTCGCCAGCCAAAACGCGGTCGGCGGCGATTTCGTGCTGCAAGGCGATTGTTATGTCTGTACGAGTGGCCGATCGATCGGCCCGGCGACGGCGATTCCCAGAGATCAGGTCAAGGTGCAACCGCCCAAGAAAGGCGATTGAAGCGGCCGCGCCGCCGCGCGCGATCAAACCAACGCATTGCGCCGGGTGTATGCGAGGACCGCATCCACCTGGCGTTGCAGTTCTTCGCGTTCCTGCGGGCCGAGCGGGCATTGGCCCATCACGTAATACGCCGTGCGCAGGACATCGCGCCAGCGCGGGTTCTGCGGCAGCTTCGACAAATTCAGATAGCGCTCCATCGCGCGCGCGCGCAGGCGGCCGTCGTCGATATTGATGCTCCAGATCCGACTGCGCTCGGCCATTTCGATGCGGTTCGTCCCGGTGCTGCGCTCCCAGGCTTCGATCAGCGCCAGCATCAGTTCCACCAACAAGCGGCGGAACGCGGCGCGCGTATCGACATCATCGGTCGAAGACACGCTCGTCGGCGCGACGACTGTTTCCTGCGGCGATGGCGCGTGCGATAGCGCAGACGCCTCCTCGATATCCGTTGCGATGATGCCATCGCTCCCCTTCGCATCGAGCGACATCACCACCAACCCGTCGCCTTGCTCCCATTGCGATAATTCGACCAGCAGCGCACCGCGGCCATCGCCGGCCGCGAACCTCAGCGTCTGCGTCGAGGCGTCTTCCATGCGCTCCAATGCGGCCGCCAGCGCGGCGGCGTCTTCCGCCGAAAGCGATTCCGACAGCGAATGGCCGATCGAAGGCCCGCGTTCCGAGCCGAGCAGCGGACGCGCCGCACGGTTGACCGCGAGCACCCGGCCATCGGCATCGAGCAGACACAAGGCTTCGCTGCGGCTGTCCAACAAGGCCTGCAGCAGGTCGCGGTCGCTGCTCAACGCATCGGCTTCGCGCCGGTAACGCAACAGCATTTCCTCGTAGCGCGCGCGATTCGCCGCCTCGGCGATGCGCGTGCGCTGTTGCCGACGCAGGAACAGAATCGACACGCCGAACAACGCGGCCAACACCGATGCGACGATCAGCCACAGTATCAACTTGCTCTGACGCAATTGGGCGATGGTGCGGTCACGCTCGGCGGTTTCGAAACGGATGCGCAGCCGATGGAGTTCGCGGTTGTTCTTGTTGCGTGCGTTGCGAAGATCGAATCCGCGGGCTTCGCGCATACTCGCCAGCGCTTCGGCGTATCGGCCGCCCTGCTCCAGCGTCTTCGCCAACTCGAGCAGAAGCTCGGCATGGTTCGCGTCGTTTTCGGGCTTGCGTTCGAGCGGTATGCGCAGCTTGACCTCCGCGGACTGGACGCGCCCGCTGATGCGATCGGCGCGGGCCGAATACAGATAGAATTCGTCGTGGACCGGTAATTCGTGCGTTTCGACGAGGGCGGTGCCATCGGCGCTGTAGCGCCTCGCGAGTTCGACATCGCCGTCAATGAGCGCGGCGCGGATCAGCAGCGTGTAGACCCGCAACTGATACTCCCAGTTGTCCGCTCGCCGATAGGCCTCCAATGCGGTGTTGAGTTGGCGCGTCGCGGTCTTGGTGTCGCCGCGCTCCAACGCCAGCAGACTGAGGCTATCGAGGACATGGTTGGTCTCGACGACATCGCCTTGTCGCCGGTAGGCGTCCATGGCGTCGCGATAGTACTGTTCGGCCGATGTCGGCTCTTCGATTTCGCGATACACATCGCCGATGTTGTTGAGCACGGCGCCGGTGGCGGCATCGCCGTCCTCGCGCATGATTTTCAGACTGGCTTCCAGCGCGCCCAGAGCGTCTTTGTATTCGCCGAGCCGGCGCAGGACGCTGCCCTTGTTCCTCAATTGCTTGGCGATCGCCGGGCGATCGCGCAGGCTTTCGGCGACCTTCAACGCGCAGTCGAAATGCGTGTGCGCCGCTTTCAGATCCTCTTTGCGATAGGACAGCACGCCCCGCCGGCGGATCCATTCGTAGCGCGCATGCGCATCCGAACCGTCGGCGATGCGCGCGGAAGCGCAGGCCAAGGCTTCGGCGGCATCATCGAAATGCCCCGCTTTCATCAGCGTGTCCGCCTGCTCGTAGAGCGCAGGCGGTTCGATCGCGGAGAAACGGCGCTGGCAACTGGCCGTATCCGGCAGCGCGTTGGGGTCGATCGCAGCGCAACGCGGCAAGGGTGCGGCGATCGCGTTCGTCGCGAGGCAGCACAACGCCGCGACGATCGCGCCGCGGCAATGCGATAAGACCAATCCCCACCCCCTATGGCGGCGCCTCGTCGCGGGCGCCTACTTGCCTCGTGGGTTTCATGCTAGCACCCCCGGCCGCCGCCACCCGCGCGAAGCACGCGCGGATGACGAATCGTCGCGGTCAGAACATCATGCGGTCAGAGCATCATGCTGTCAGAGCATCATCCTGCGCGCCGTCACCGCGGCCCACGCGATCGAACCGAAACCGAACATCCAGCCGATGTCGACCCAATGGCCGGTGGTGTAGTTATCGATCAGGTTCAAATACGTGAAGGCCTGATTGGCGAAGAAATAGCACGCCACGCCGACGACCACCTTCCACCACGTTTGCGCGACGATGCCGCCGCTGAAGGACGACGCGGTCAACACTGTGATCGCCAACAGAATCGGATCGAACAGCATGTAACACAGCGACGAGATCAACATCGCGACGCCCTGCCCGCTCAAGCCTTCCTGATTGGCGTAATAGCCCCAATAACCGCTGACCAGCAGCACCGCCAGCGCCAGAATCTTGCCCCACAACGGCGCGACCAAACCGGCGCCGCGTTTGAACACCCACAGGCCGAGCGCGATCAGCGGGCTGGTCAGCAGATAGCCGATGTCCGCGTAATAGGGGTACGGCGTGTCTTCGCCGTCGTGCAGCAGCGGATAGCCGGCGAAGATCATCGCGCCGACGCCCCAGGCGATCACGCCCAAACCGATCCAGCGCCATGCGTTGCGCAACGGACTGCCCGGCGGGAACACGCCCATCACGCTCAGGCAAATCGCGCCGCAGCCCAAACTGGACAACAGTTGCAGCGCGTTCGAGTAATACAGTCGGAACGTCGTATCGAAATCGGCGATGGCGAACGCCACCACCAACAGCGTCGCGATCACCCAGATCGCCATGATCAAACGTTGGAACCCCGTCATTAGCTTTCCCCCCTTCACGAACAAAAAACGATGCGCCGGTCGGAGCCCGCGGACCTGCCGCAGCCTCGCGCGATGGCGCTCTACAGGTTGTTGAAAAACGATCGTCCAGATCGTTTTTCGTGTCGCGAGTCCGGCGCATGTCCGGACTCGCTCCCCACGAATCGAGCGCTTGCGCGCTCGCTTCGTCGTCGCAGCCGTCCATGGCTGCGCCAGCAGGCTGCTTTTCGACAGCCCGCTAGCCTAATGTGTCGTACAACCCCTTGAAAACTTCGGTGGCCTTCGGCATCCCGACCAAGACGGCCGCGGACTGCCGACAAGCGTTCAGGAATTCCACCGGACGCGTCTCCGGAGGAAATTTGGCTTCCGCCTCGGCGACTTTTTGCGGCGCGGAATGGCCGTAATAGGTTTCGAGCAGCGCGGTCGCCTCTTCCTTCAACCGCATGTGCGAAAGCATCACGTTCGCGGGAGGCGCCAATGCGGCGATCGCATCCGCAACCGGGTTGCCGCGGCCGCTGCCGGCATAGGCCGAGCCGGCGTCGGCCGAGCCGCTGTCGACCGAGCAGGCGCCGCCGGCCGGCGACTGATCCGGGTCGATGCGCTTCAAGACGAAGGCCGCGTTGAGCAACGGGTTGCTGCCGACCGCCGGATTCTGATCGAGCATCGGCAGGTTCTGGACTTTGATGAACTTCAGGCGGGCGATCTCGTTGAGCGCCCGCTCGTTATCGAGTTGCTCGAAGTTGATTTGGCAACTTTTGCCGTCGATCACCGCGATAAAGCCGTGCCGAAGGCCCGCGCCTTTGTCTTTCGCGGCGTAGAAGAAGACTTTGTGCTGACCGCCATCCGCAATCGCCGACCGTAGCGTTTCTTGCAATTCCTTCAAATCAGCCACACGCGACCTCGCAAGCCTGTCGATAGGGGCGAGCGATGAAAACTCGCCGCTTTTTTATTCGCCGCTATCGTACCTCACTTGGAGAAAAACACGGCCCGATCTCCTACTGATCGACGCTTGGGCCGAGATCCGCGGTGCCCGGCCGGATTCAAGACGACGCCCGTTCGGCAAAAATTTTCATCGGTTCGGGCAAGGCCTTCCTCGCGAACCTGAACGAGGGCGGCGAAGGGTGATCTGGGCGGGGATCGGGGTCCGATCGCCGACCACGACTCGAGGCGCGGTGGCGCGGTGGCGGGGCCGCGTCGCCTACGGCCGTCACGCCCAGAGAAAAATGCCCGGTAAAGTTGGCCCGTCCTTGGGCCCTTGCTGGGTAGCGTCTACGCCGGAGCGCACACGCGTTCGTCTCGTTTCGATCCGACGGTCACTTACCGTCGGCGGCGCGATACACATCGCGCATGGCGTTCTCGTAATCGTCGGCGCGGAATTGCCCGCGAACGCGGACGATTTCGTCGGTGATCGCCCCGACCGCGCCGGCGGAATCGCCCGGGCTACCGGCGTCGATTTTCAGCCCTTCCTTCTCCGCCATGAGGTATTGGAAAGGCGCCTGGTAATGGCAGGGCGTGTAAGTCACGACGGTCCAACCCCAGACATTCACCGCCTGATTGATGGACGATTGCAGCAACGTATTGCATTCGGCCCAGGTGGCGGCGCCGGCGACGACCGAGCCCTGCCCGCTGTTGTACCAAGCGCTGCCGTAGTAACCGCCGCCCCAGGGCGCGGGAGGGCGCGCGTCCGCGGCGGAGACAGCGGCAAGGGACAGCGCAAGGGCAAGACCGGTTTTGAGCATTGGATTCATGGAACACTTACTCCTTGTTTCGATGATGGAAGGGCATCCGCCGCAGCGGACGGTCGAGAGGCGCCGCCCGCCTCGACGCGGCGGGCTCATCGGCGAACCGGTTTCGAAACCTGCTGGACGCAATGACCTTAGAGAGCGCCGGCCGCGCGGGACAGTGCGAAACAGGGACGCGACGGGAACGAAATGGGGCGATCTCCACAGCCATGGATCGATGCCCATTCCATCGGCGATGCGGCTCGCGCGCGCGGCTGTTTCGATTCGGCGCCCGCAGGTCACGAAAAATCAATCGGTTGCGCGCATCCGCGACCCGTTTTGTACCCGTAAAAAGAATGGCTCTCGACAACGCGCGGCCTCTACACTGGCGATCACACCCGACAGATCCGAACGACCATGCCGCACCACGCTTCGCTCCGCAGATTCGCCTCTCCGCTCGCATGCGGCTTGAGTTCGATACTCCTCGGCTCGGCGCTCGTCGCGCCCGCGTTCGCGCACGACAGCCTCCCCGCCCAATGGTGCATGGACCCCAATACGGCGCCGTCAGTCGTCGCTGAGTTCGTGTTCACGCCCAAGGCGCTCGCGACTTACCGAGCGGCGCACCCCATTCTCGACAATCCGCCCGAAGACGTGCAGTGCACCGACGAGCGCAGTTGCGGCATCGTTGACGATTGGTTTTGGGCAGACCAAATGGCCCAGGCATTCTGTGCGGCCCCGCAAAGCGCGCCGGAACCCGAGGGTCAGGCATCGCGGACCTCGCGGGCGCTGCGTACCGCACAACCCGCGCAACCCGCGCAATCGGTGCCGTTCGTGCATAGCCCGGCGGAATTCAACGATCGGGAACATCATCAACGCTATGGTTTCGATAAGGGCCCGCTTCGCGGCGCGTGCGTGGTGTGCGTGCCCATCGGCTCGCCCACGACACCGTCGATACCGCCGACCCTACCGCCCGACGCGGATCGCTAGCAGGTTGTTGAAAAACGCGCTTCATGCGCGTTTTTCAACGACCTGCTAGAGCGCATCGACCAAGACCAGATCAGATCACGCCAAGGCGCTGCGCCGGGTAAACGCCAGGACCGCATCGATCTTGTCTTGCAAGATCGTGCGCGTCGCCGCATCCACGCCACCTTGACCGAGCACGAAATACGCCGAGCGCAAGACATCGCGCCAGCGCGGATTCTTCGGCAGCTTCGACAAGCTGAGATAACGCTCCATCGCGCGCGCGCGCAGGCGGCCATCGTCGATCGTGACCCGCCAGATTCGGCTTTTTTCCGCCAATTCCAAGCGCCCCGAGCCGCTGTGGCGCTCCCAAGCGTCGACGACCGCCAACATCAATTCCACCAAGGCGCGGCGGAAGTCGTGCTGCGACGAATCTTCGGCGTGTTCGGTCGGTTCGCTCGGTTCGCTCGGCTCGCTCGGATCGATCGATGCGGTTTCGTCGAACTCGGACGATGCCGGCGCGATCCCGAGCAGAATCAAACCGCCGTCGCGCGCCCACTCGGACAGCGTCATGCGCAACGCGGCGTCGTCCGACACGCGATTCGCGGCCAACGGCGATGCGGCCGCGTCCTCCATCCGCTCCAATGTGGCGTGGAACGCCTCGCGTTGGTCGGCGCGCAGGCATTCGGCGAACGGGCCGCCCACCGCCGCTTCTTCGGCGACCGCGAGCGCCTCGCAAGCCGCGCGATTGATCGTCAACACCACGCCCTCGGCATCGACCACGCAGACCGCGTCGTCGCGATCGTCGAACAAGGCTTTCAATAGTCGACGATCCACGTCCAAGGCCGCGGCCTGCTGTCGATAGCGCGCGAGTTCTTCCTCGTAGCGCGCTTGTCGCGCGGTTTCGGCCAGTCGCGCGCGGTGGCGCCGCCGCAACAACCAGATCGCGCCCGCGCCCGACAGCGCCAACACCGAAGCGACGATCGACCACAACAACAACGTACGCTGCCGCAATTCGGCGCGGCGCAGCCGATTCTCGACTTCCAACGCCGCGATGCGATGTTCGCGTTCGACCGCTTCGAATCGCGTACGCGCCCAGGCCAGTTGCCGGTCGTACTTCGCGCGTTCGATCCGCGACTCGGCGTCGTGCGCGCGTCGCAGGATCGCGATCGCCGCGACAGCATCGCCTTCGCTTTCCGAAACGACGGCCAATTCGCGCAACAACACCGGGCGATCGACATCGCCCTCCGGCAATGTCGCGATCGCGGCGCGAAGCCGCACGCGCGCCGCCGCGAAACGACCGGCGAAACGATCCACGCGCGCCGCTTCCAATTGCAGCGGCGCCGGAAGCGGCAAATCGTATTCGTCCGCCATCGCCAACGCCGCGGAACGCCTGCGCTCCGCCTTCGCGAGGTCGCTTTCGGCCAGCGCGAGGCGGATCAACCCCGCATAGATCCGCAATCGATACGCTTTGTCGCCGGTTTTGCGGCCGACCGCGAGCGCCGTCTCCAGCGACTGGGTCGCATCGGCAATATCGCCGCGATCGAGCGCCAGCCCGCTCAAGGTTTCCAGGACATGCGCGGACTCGACCGGATTGCGATGCTGCTGGAAATCGTCGAAAGCATCTCGGTAATAGCGTTCGGCGATTTCCGGTTCGCCCAGTTCGCGATACACATCGCCGATATTGTTGAGGACCGGCCCGAGCGAAGCGCCGTCCGCGCGCTGGATGTCCAGACTCTCGGACAGATGCCGCAAGGCGCCGCGAAAATCGCCCAAGCGACGCAGCGCGCTGCCGACGTTCTTGAGATCCTTCGCGCGCGCCGCGCGATCTTCGCGCGCGGTCGCCAACGCCAGCGCGCACTCGAAACGGGTCAAGGCTTCGGGAATGCGTTCGCGCCGATAGTCCAAAATGCCGCGGCGGCGCACCCACTGGTAGCGCGCTTGCTCGTCGTCAGTGTCGCCGAGCACGACATCGGCGCAGTCCAATGCGCGCTCGGCCTCATCGAAGCGCCCGGCGGCGGTCTCGCGTTCGGCGTGCGAGAACAAGGCGTCGACGGGATTCGCCTCGGTCGTCGCGATACCGGCGCGACGCAAACACATCGCAGTATTGGGCGGCGCTGCGTCGGCTCGCGTAGTGCGCGCGCACGAGAGGATGTCGGCCCGCGCATCCGGCACGGCGCACAGACCCATCGATGCGACGCAGAGGAACGCCGCGACGCCGCGTCGAAACTCCATCGTTCGCATCGAGGGAAGATCGCGACGCATCCTTGCGAGGTCAGTCGCCAACGCGTTCCAACTTGATCGCCAGCGTGAACCGCGGCGCGAAGCAAATGCGGTTCGGTGGGCGACCGGCGTGCAGCAAGGCGCCGTCGAATACCGCGAGGCGCCCGGGTTTGGGGACGACCGCCGCGCGGATATCGTGGTTCGCGTCGAAGAACACTGTCTCCCCGCCCCATTCGTGATCCCAGCGGTCGCAGACGTACCACAGCGCGGTCAGCTCGCCCGCGCCGGGCAAACAATCGGTGTGGGTGAACAGCATGTCGCCGAAATGCGCGACGTTGACGTAACTGCGATACGGCCGATACGTCCGCTCAGGGTCGTAGGCGCGCACCGCCGCCATCGACGGCGCCAGAAACGGCATCGACGGCAACGACGTCACCGGAATCTCGCTCGCCCAATGCCGATGTTCGGCGGTGTCCGGGCGCGCGATCTCGCTGCGCGTGAACCCGGCGCGATTGAGGACCGACCAGAGCTTCAGCAACTCGTCGTTGGGCAGCAAACCGTCGTACACCGCGATCCGGCGGCCGTCGATCTCGGCGGTGTAGGTGGGCTGGATACGCACTTCGCTCATCGTCGATCTCCCATTGTCGCCACGACGCGATGCTCGGCTCAGCCGAACGCCTTCGCCGCTTCCACCACCGCATCGACGGTGATGCCGAAATGCGCGTAGAGCTGTTCGGCCGGCGCGGAGGCGCCGTAGCCGCTCATGCCGATCACAGCGCCGTCGAGGCCGACGTATTTGCGCCAGAAATCGCGCACGCCCGCTTCGATGGCGATGCGCTTGCGGCAGGCGTTCGGCAGGACCGATTCGCGATACGCGGCGTCTTGGCGATCGAATACATCGGTCGACGGCATCGAGACCACGCGGGCGCCATCGCCGATTCGCGCGGCGGCGTCCATCGCCAGCCCGACTTCGGAGCCGGTGGCGATCAGGATGACCGTCGGCGCGCCGACGCTGTCTTTCAATACGTAACCGCCGCGGCGGATATCGGCGACTTGCGTCGTATCGCGGGCCTGATGCGGCAGATTCTGGCGCGAGAACACCAGACACGAGGGACCGTCGCGGCGTTCGATCGCCGCGCGCCACGCCACGGCCGATTCGACCGCGTCGCAGGGGCGCCACACGTCGTTGTTCGGAATGTAGCGCAGCGACGCGAGATGCTCGATCGGTTGATGCGTCGGGCCGTCTTCGCCAAGACCGATCGAGTCGTGGGTGTAGACGTGCACCACTTGCGCTTCCATCAGCGCGCTCATGCGCACCGCATTGCGCGCGTAGTCGCTGAAGACCAGGAACGTGGCGTCGTAAGGCAGGAAGCCGCCGTGCAGCGCCAGACCATTGCCGATGGCGCTCATCGCGAATTCGCGCACGCCGTAGTAAACGTAATTGGCGTTCGGGTCGTCACTCGCGACTGATTTGCTGCCGGACCACAGCGTCAGATTCGAATGCGCCAAATCGGCCGAACCGCCGACCAGTTCCGGCAGCAGCGGCGCGAAGGTTTCGATCGCCATCTGCGAGGCTTTGCGCGAAGCGACGACCGGGCCGTCGGCCTGCAGCTTGGCGATGTAGGCATCGGCCGCGGCGGCGAAACGTTCGGGCAACTGGCCGTGCATACGGCGCATGAATTCGTCCGCCAGTTCCGGGTAATGCGCGGCATAGCGCTCGAAGACCAGATTCCAGCGATCTTCGCGCGCCTGCCCGGCGTCTTTCGCCGACCAACGCTCGCGCAACGGTTGCGGAATCTCGAAAGCGCCGTGCGCCCAACCCAACGCGGCGCGCGTGGCCGTCACTTCGTCCTTGCCCAACGGCGCGCCGTGCGAGGATTCCTTGCCGGCTTTCGCGGGCGAACCGAACCCGATGGTGGTGCGGCAGCAGATCAACACCGGTCGGTCTTTCGACTGCAATGCGGTGTCGATCGCGGTTTTGATCTCGTCGGGATCGTGACCGTCGACGTTGCGGATCACCTGCCAGCCGTAGGCTTCGAAGCGCGCGGGCGTGTCGTCGGTGAACCAGCCCTGCACCTGGCCGTCGATCGAAATATTGTTGTCGTCCCACAGCGCGATCAATTTGTTGAGCCGCCAGGTGCCGGCCAACGACGCCGCTTCGTGCGAGATGCCTTCCATCAAGCAACCGTCGCCGAGAAAGACCCAAGTGCGATGATCGACGAGGGTGTGATCGGTGCGATTGAAGCGTTGCGCCAGCAGTTTTTCGGCGAGCGCGAAACCGACCGCGTTCGCGAGCCCTTGGCCCAACGGGCCGGTCGTGGTTTCGACGCCCGGCGTGAGGTGATTTTCGGGGTGGCCGGGCGTCTTCGAGCCCAATTGTCGGAATTTCTTCAGTTCTTCGATCGGCAGGTCGTAGCCGCTGAGGTGCAGCAGCGCGTACTGCAACATCGAACCGTGGCCGTTGGAGAGTACGAAACGGTCGCGGTTGGACCAATGCGGGTTGGTCGGGTTGTGCTGCAGATAATCGTTCCAGAGCACTTCGGCGATGTCGGCCATGCCCATCGGCATGCCCGGGTGGCCGGAGTTGGCGGCCTGCACCGCATCGATGGCGAGAAAGCGAACGGCATTGGCGAGATCGCGGCGGCTGGGCGTCGTCATGAGAATCGTGGATCCAGGAAGGGGGCTGCGGAGCGTCCGAACAGACATCGACCCCCGACGGCGCGGAGGCCGCCTATTGTCCCATCCCCGGGCGGCCTTATGCACGCCGCGAGCCCGGGCAGCACCCGGCCTGGGGCGCGAATGGCCGCCTCGCGATGCCCCGCCATGAATCGAGCGCGCCGGCGCGGACAACCGGAAACGACACGGCCCGCGTCGAGACGCGGGCCGTGGGTGAGCGACTGCGCCCATCCGGGCGCGGTGGCTTATTTGCTGCGCGCGGCGTCCACCATCATGCACATGGACTTGATCTGCGCGTCCTTGCCGGCCGCATACGCGGGCGGCGTGGTCTTGGTGACCGAGATCTTCGAGCCTTTGCCCTCGGCTTCGATGGTGACGCTCGTGGGCAGACTCACGATCTGGTCGCTGGTGAACGACTTGCCGGCATTGGCCTGTTCGAACTGAATGATGCCCATCTTTTCGTCGCTGCTGGTCACTTTCAGGCCGGACTTCACGCCTTCCATGTAAATGCGCTTGTACGCGGCCGACGGGCTGACGCCGGACACGACTTCCCAAGTGCTGAAGCGACGGCCGGCGATGTAATTGCCTTCCTGTTTGAAGTTCGCGGCGCAACTGCCGGCGGCCGGCGGCGGAGCTTCTTCCTTCTTACCGGCGAGCGCCGGGCCGGCGGCCATGCAGACGGCGGCGATCAGCACGCTTCCTAATATTTTCATCGCGAAATCCTCATTCATCCTGGTTCGTAGGGGCGGTCGATGGCGCCTGTCGGCCGCCGCATCGAGTCCGAACGCCAGACTAGCGGCAGGCCCACGACGATACAACCGTGTTTCGAAGGTTTCGAGACGGCGGTCAGACGGATGCGGTCCCGGGGGCGTCGCCATCGCCGTCGGCGGGCATGTCGGCGGGCGCGTCCTCGGCGTCGGACTCGCCGTGGGCCACCATCGCCGCGATCCCCAGGTCGCCCACGACATTCACCGTCGTGCGGCACATATCGAGGAAATGATTGACGCCCAGAATCAAACCGAGGCCCTCGACCGGCACGCCCACCATCGCGCAGATCAGCGCCACCACCGGCAGCGAGCCGGACGGCACGCCGGCGGTGCCGATACCGCCAAGAATGCACACCGCCATCACCGCCGCCTGATCCGTCAGGCTCAACGGGATACCGAAATACTGCGCCAAAAACAGCACGGTCACGCCTTCGAACAAGGCGGTGCCGTTTTGATTGGCGGTGGCGCCGACGGTCAGCACGAAACGCGAAATGCGGCGCGGCAGATGCAGGCGCTCATCGGCCACGCGCAGCGATGTGGGCAGCGTGGCGTTGCTCGACGCGGTGGAGAACGCCATCAGCATCGCCTCCTGCACCGCCGAGAAGAATTTCATCGGCGACCAACCGGCGACCACGCGCAGCGCCAGCGAATACACCACGAACAAGTGGATCGCCAACGCCAGCAGCACCACCACCACGTACAGCGCCAAGCGCTTCATCGGCTCGATGCCGCCGTCGAAGGCGAGATTGAACATCAAACAGAACACCGCGTACGGCGCGAGCTTGATCGCGAACCCGATCAAGATCATCGACACCTCGAACAGGCCTTCGATCGCGCGGCGCAGCGTCTGCGCGCCTTCGCTGCGGGCCATGCCCAAACCGATTCCGAACATCAGCGCGAAGAACATCACCGCCAGGATGGTGTTGTCCGCCGCCGCCTTGACGATGTTGCTGGGCACGATCTCGACCAGCATATCGATGCCTTTGGCCTGGGTCGCGCCGCTCTGGACGATGGATTGCGCTTTGTCGGATTGCTCGCTCATCAAGCGCAACGCTTCGGCGCTGTCCACGCCGACGCCGGGTTCCAGCCAATTCACCAGAAACAAACCGATCGCCACCGCCACCGTCGACAACGCGACGGTATAGCCGAGCGTACGCCAACCGATCCTGCCCAGCGCGCGTACGTCGCCCATCTCGCCGACGCCCACCACCAACGCGGAGAACAGCAGCGGGATCACCAGCATCAGGATCAAATTCAGGAATATCCTGGAGAACGGCGTCGTGACGTATTCGACGATGCGTTTCACCCACTCCGCATCCGGGCCGACCGTGTAATACGCCAACAGACCGAGCGCCAGCCCCGCGGCGAAACCGATGGCGATCTTCCAATGCATCGGCATGCGTTTGACGGGCGTATCCGGCGACGGCGTGCCGGCGGACGGCGAATCGGCGTTGACGTTCATGGCGGCTCCTGCGACGGATCGGCGCAGGATACAGCAGCGCGATGCGGCCGCGCGCGCGAACCGCCGTACGCGGCGTCGAGCGCTACGTCGAACGCTGCATCGAACGCCGGATCAGGTCTCGGGATACAACGGCGGCAGTATCGTCAGCGCGGTCGCGCGCCGCTGCGGTCGCCAACGCGGCCCATCGGCGAACGCGGCCCGCAGTTGCGCGCGCGTTTCCGCGACCGAGCCGTCGCGCCAACGCGCGCGCTGCAATGCGTCGATCGCGGCGCGCTGCATGGGGTCGTCGAGCATCGCGCGCAAACGGTCCAGATCTTTCGCGACCGGCGAGGCCATCGCGCACAAGGCATCGGCGATCTCGGCGAGACTGCCGTTGTCGAGCAAACGCTTGTAAGCGAAGGCATCGTAGCCGCGCGCGACCGGCGCCGCCGAGGATGCGTTCGGACGCGCGCGACGACGCCCTTTCCAAAGCCGCCAAGCCCACACCAAAGTCGCCGCCCACATCAACGCGAGCATTGACGCCGCGGCGATGCCGAGGGTTGCGCGGTCGAAGCGCTTGAAAAGACCTTGGCCGAAACGCTCGCCCTTCGTGGCTTCGCCGACCGCGCCACCGACTTGCGCCGCCTGCCCGGTCGCATTCGCGGCCGGCGCGACATCCCACATGAAATCGGGCAACGACGCGGTGCGCGCGACGCCTTGTTTCACGTCCCACCAGGCTACGCGCGGGCCGGCGATGTGCAGCTTCCCGGTTTTCTCGGGCACGATCGAAAACTCGCGCGCCACCGTGGCGCGCGGCCGATTCTCGAAGAAGCTCTCGTCGACCTGCGGCGGCTCGGGGAAGACCTGCGCGGCGCCGACGGCATCGAGCTTCAGTTCCGGCAGCATCACCGCGTTTGCACCGTCGACGCTCATTTCCACGATCACCTTCGCCGCTTCGCCCACGCGCGGCGAGCGCTCGACCGCGAGATACCGCAAGCTCACGCTGCGCGCGGGCAGCCAGGGTTGCGGCGCATTTGCGGGGATCGGTCGCACTTGCACGCTGCGCGACTCGCCCGCGATCTTCATCGTGCCGCGACTGGCGTTGCCGAACATCTCGTCGAACATCGACACCACGCCGCGGCCTTCGAATATCGGCGACGGTATCCGCAATAGCCCCGGGCGGTCGGGAATCAACAGAAAACGACGTTCCACCAACCGGTATGGCCGGCTATCGACGACGAGATTGGACTCCACATCCTCGCCCAGTTGCATCAGCGTCGCGCCCGGCGGCGTCGCCTGGTCGAGCTTTCCGTCGATCATCCGCGTCTGATCGTAGTACAGGCGCACCACATAGCCCACGGCCTGCTGCGCGTACGCAGGGCCGGGCTCGATTGACGTCTGCAGCGTCGCCATGCCTCTGTCGTTGCTTTGCGCCGACGGCAACGGCGGCGGCGGCGCGACCGGCTGCGGATTGCGCGGCGGCAGCACGGTGACGACGAAGGGTCCCAGCATCTGGTTGCCGACGCGGAACGGCGGAATATCGATGCGCCCCTCGCGCTTCGGCCGCAACGTCAAAAACAGCGACATGCGCAGCCCCATCCGACCGGGCCCCATGATGAGCTGCTGGTCGGTTTTTATATCCTCGATGCGGAAGTTCGCGATGAGTTGACTGAAGTCCGGCAAATCGAGCAAGGCATCGTCTTCGACTTGGACCGTCATCGTCAAAGTGTCGTCGAGCGCGAGACGGTCGCGATCGATAAAAGCGCGACTCTCCGCGGCCGCCGGCCCCGCCATCAGCGCGACGCAAAGCCACAACGCCGCGAACGCGCGCAATACCGGAACGCGGACCGTTCGCGCGATCATCGGCGAGCGTCCCCGCGCGCCCGTCGACGCTGCTCCTGCTCGAACTTCGCGCGCAACAGTCCACCGGGGTCGTCCGGCACGCGACGCAGACGGGCCTCGTTCAAGATGCGAATTTGCTGCTCTTGCGCGGTTTCCTTGCGACCCTTTTCGCCCGGCCCGGACGGAACGGCTTTCTGCCGATTTTCGAGCGCGCGCGCCATGCGCTCGCGTTGCGCGGCATCGACATCGCGCTGCGCCTTCGGATCGTCGGGCTTGTCGCCGTCGGGCTCCGGTTTTTGCGCTTGCGCGTTTTGTTTTTGCGTGTTGTCGCTAGAGGACGAACGCGGTTGCGGACGACCGTCTTGCCGCGGCTCCTGGCGATCCTGCGGCTTGCCATCCGATCCGTTGGGATTGTTCTGTTTCTGGTCTTGGCCGTTTTTAGGGTCGTTCTGGTTCTGTTGTTGTTGATCGTTCTTCTGGTCGTTCTTCTGGTCGTTCTTTTGATCGTTCTTTTGATCGTTCTTTTGATCGTTCTTTTGATCGTTCTTCTGATCGTTCTTCTGATCGTTCTTCTGATCGTTCTTCTGATCGTTCTTCTGATCGTTCTTCTGGTCGTTCTTCTGGTCGTTTTTCTGGTCGTTCTTCTGGTCGTTCTTCTGATCATTCTTCTGATCATTCTTCTGATCATTCTTCTGATCGTTCTTTTGATCGTTCTTTTGATCGTTTTTCGGGTCGTTTGGCTGTTGCGGCGGTTTGCGACGCATCGCTTCGACGACCGCGCGCCGATTCTCGATCGCATCGGCCATCGTCGGCTGGGCGCGCAAGGCTTCGTCGTAGGCGTCGATCGCCTCCGGATAACGGCCTTGACGCGCCAACGCGTTGCCGCGGTTGTAATCGGCCTCGACGCCAGGCAGTTCGCGCCAAATGCGTTCGGCCGTCGCGTAATCGCGACGCTGGAAAGCCTCGCTGGCCTGCCGCATCGCACGGTGCTCCTGCTGATCGCGACGCAACCACAAATTGCCGTCTGCGGCCTGCGCCGTCTGCCACGGCAGGCAACACAGCAGCGCCACCGCGAACAGACCCCGTCGGAACGAAAACACCGCCGCCAGCATCACCAGCGGCAGCAGCCAATAGCCGTCGTCGATCGCCATCGCGCCACGCTTGCCGCCGGCCTCGGTCGCGTCGATGCGCTGCGCGTTCAACACGCCCAAGGCGCGCAGATCGCTGTCGTCAGGCGCGATCGGGGCATAGCGCCCCTTGCCCTCGGACGCCAACGACGCCAACGCCGAACCGTCGAGCCGGATCGCTTCGGCGACGCCGCGCACCATGCGTTGCGCACCGCTTTCGGTGGCCAAACCCAGCACCGAGACCCGATAGCCGTCGCTCGCGGCATCGCTCGCGGCGTTCTTCGCGCGACGATCGTCGCCGTCCAGCATGTCGGTGATGACCAGTATCTCGCCATTGCGGAACCCGGCGCGGCGCAACAACAGCGCCGACTCGGCGATACCGCGATCGGTGCGGCTGCCGCGACCGGGCATGATGTTCGGATGCAAGGCATCGAGATACAGCGCGATGTTGGCCGAATCCTCGGTCAGCGGCGACACGGTGAAGGCATCGGCCGCATACACCACCAGGGCCATTTGCCCACCGCCGCGACGGCGCAGAATGTCCGCGATCTTCGCGCGCGCGCGCTGCAGACGCGACGGCGGCAAGTCGGTGGCGAGAATACGCTCGGACAGATCCAACGCGATGACCAGCGGCGCGCGATCCTCCCACAACGGCTGCGGCAATTTCCGCCAGCTCGGCCCCGCCAACGCCAGGAACATCGCCGCGTATCCCATCGCGAGCGCGAACGCGCCGAACGCGCGACCGAAACGCCGCATGCGGCCGTCCTGCGCTCGCCCTTCGGTTTGCAGCAAATGCCGCAACAGATGCGGATCGATCGCGTCGCGCCACACCTCCTGGCCGCGACCGCGACGCCACCACCACCACAGCAACGGCGGCAATCCGATCAGACCCAACAACCACAACGGTCGCAGAAACGCGAATTCGCTGCCGCTGCTCAACAGGGTGCGCATCGCTTCGACGAGCGCACTGGAACTCAGAGCGTCTTGCCATGCGGCGAAATCCATCAGCGTCGCCTCCGCGCGAGCCACCATCCGCGCGCCGACACCAACGCCGCGATCGCCGCGAACAGCAGCGCCGCCGCCAACGGCCACGGGTAACGCTCGATTTTCGGACGCAAACGTTCGCCCGGCCGCTTCACCGGCTCCAAACGATTGATCTCGGCATAAATGCCGACGAGTTGATCGACATCGCGCGCGCTGTAACTGCGCCCGCCGGTGATTCTCGACACTTCCTTCAGCGTGGTCTCGTCGAACATCTTGTCGGCGCTGGGCATGCGGATCGGTACGCCGAACACCGACATGCCCGCGCCGTAGCCGCCGAAGGCGATGGTGTGCACGCGCACGCCGACATCGCGCGCGAGGTTCGCGGCCGATACCGGATCGAAAGTGCCGGCGGTGTTCACGCCGTCGGTCAACAGAATCAGCACACGTTGTTCCGCCGGCTGCTGACGCAGGCGTTTCGCGCCCAACGCGATGGCGTCGCCGATCGCGGTTTCTTTGCCCGCCAACCCGATCGTGGTGATGCGCAGTTGTTCGCGCACCGTCTCCAGATCGTAGGTCAGCGGCGTCATCGCATACGCGCGCTCGCCGAAGACGATCAAGCCGACGCGATCGCCGCCGCGGCGATCGAGAAAGTCCGCAATCACCGCCTTGGCGACGCTGAGCCGATCCGCGGCGCGGCCGCGGAGTTCCATATCGACCTGTTGCATGCTGCCGGAAAGGTCCAAGGCGATCATCATGTCGCGCGCGGATTGCGGCGGTTGTGCGACTTCGCCCATTTGCTGCGGCCGCGAGGCTGCGATGCACAGCGCCGCCCATGCGAACCACAGCCACATCTGCCCGAAACCGGCATGCTTGACCGGCGCCGGACGACGCACCGCCAACCCCTCCAGGCGCGCGCCGTAAGGCACGCGCAGCGCGGTTTCGCGATTGCCGACCGCCGGCAATAACCAGCGCACCAGCAGCGGCAACGGCAGGCACAGCCACCACCACGGCCACGCGAAACCCGCGAGACCGAAGAACGATGCGATCGAAGACACGCCCGACGACACGGCCGAGGATGCGCTCGCAACGAGTCCGCCGATGGCGCCCGCATCCGCGCTCATCCGCGTGTCCCCATCAACTGCGCGAAGCGTTCGCGTGCGACCGCGCGCAGCGCGGCCAGTTCTTGCGTCGGCACTTCGCGGCGAAAGCCGCCATCGAGCAACAAGCGACCGGGGCCGGCGCTGAACGTCGTCCGCCGCCCGCTGTCGTCGAGAAAACGCAGCCAGGCGTCGCCAGTCAAGCGATCCGCTTTCGGATCGCGACGACGCGAGGCGCGGCGCAACAGTTCCGACATCGCCGCGATCTGCGCGGGCGCGCCGACCGCCGCCGCGATGGTCTCGTCGAAGACGCGAAACATCGCTTCGCGACGGCGACGACGACGCGCGCGCCACCACAGCGCCAACGCGACGATGACCAGCACCACGGCGAGCGCCAACCACCAGCCCGGCGCGGGAGGCCACCAGCTCGGAGCGCCGGGCGTGTGGATATCGCGCAGCACCAGATCGTTCGGCGCGCTCATGCCGCCCTCGTCCGACCGAACAACGGCAACCACATCGCGCTATCGGATTCGCTCGACAGCACCTGCACGCGAATACCGCTGCGACCGAGTACCGCCAACGCATGCCGCAAGGGCGCGACGAACGTCTGGTCCCAACGCTGACGCGGCGCACTGGCGGCAAGATCCAGTTCCAGTCGATGTCCGGCCGAGAAAAACGGCAACGCGCGACGCGGCGGATCGCGCTCGAGCGGATCGCTCAGCAGCAGTACCACCACTTCGCGATGCTGCGCGAGCGTGGGCCAACGCGATTCCGGTACCGCCGCGACGCTCAACGGGTCGGCCAACACCAACAGCCGCGAGCCCGGACGCAGCAAGCGATCGGCGTGATCGAGCGCCATCGCCAAACCGGCGTCGTCTTGCGGCGGCTGCGAATACCAACGCACCAAGCCGTCGAGCACGCGCAGCGCGCCGCGCACGCCCGCGACCGGCGTTCGCGGCGGCTCGCGCACGCTCGCGCGCAAGGCGGCGATGCGGTCGCCGTCGCGCACCGCGGCCCAACAGGCCACCGCGCCCGCGCGCGCTGCCTGCACCGATTTGAAGCGCGCGCGCGTACCGAAATACAGCGTCGGCGCGGTGTCGGCCACGATCAGCGTCAAGCGCTCGCGTTCGGCCTGAAACAATTTGGTATGCGGCTTGCCGGTCCGCGCGGTGAGCCGCCAATCGATATGCCGCGCATCGTCGCCGATCGCGTACTCGCGCGATTCGGCGTATTCCATGCCGCGTCCGCGCACCGGCGACGCCGCCTGACCGCTCAAGCCATGACGCCCGCGTCGCGGCGGACGGCGACCGAGCACCGAACGCCGCAGCGCGACGAGTTCGTCGAGCGTCGGGGCGATGCCGTTGGCGGTGGGCGTGGAATCCATACGTTCCGATGTTCGGGGAATCGAGTGCGTCGTCGCGGTTGCGCGAACGTCGGCGCCGAAGCGCGGATACGCTTACGGCAACGGCACTTTTTCGATCAAGGCCTGCACCAGGCGCTCGCCGTCCCAACCTTCGGCGACGGCCTCGTAGCTGGGCAGCACGCGATGGCGCAGCACGTCGAGCGCGACATCGCGCACGTCTTCGGGGGTGACGAAATCGCGGCCGGCCAGCCAGGCGCGGGCGCGGGCGCAACGCTCCAACGCGATCGAACCGCGCGGGCTGGCGCCCCAACCGATGCGTCGGGCCAGCGCTTGGTCGTAACGCGCGGCATTGCGCGACACCAGCACCAATTCGATCAAATAGCGCTCCAGCGCGGGCGACATGTGCAGATCCAGCACCGCCGAACGCGCCGCGAACACGTCGGCCGGCGTGATCTTCGTCAACGCGGGCGCCTGCGACGCTTCGCCGGTCGCGCCTTCGGCATTGGCTTCGCGCGCGCGTTCGCGGGCGAGCCGAAGAATTTCGCCTTCCATCGTCGCCTCGGGGTAACCGATGCGCACGTACATCAGGAAGCGATCGAGCTGCGCCTCCGGCAATGGGAACGTGCCTTCCTGTTCGATCGGGTTCTGCGTCGCCATCACCAGAAACAAACGCGACAGCGGGTATGTGCGGCGGCCGACCGTGACCTGCCGCTCGCCCATCGCTTCGAGCAAAGCCGATTGCACTTTGGCCGGCGCCCGGTTGATTTCGTCCGCCAACAACAGCGAATGGAAAATCGGCCCGGGCTGGAATTCGAACTTACCGTCCTGCGGCCGCCAAACCTCGGTGCCGGTGAGGTCGGCGGGCAGCAAGTCGGGCGTGAACTGCACCCGCGCGAAATCCGCCTCCAACCGCGCCGACAGCGCGCGGATCGCCGTGGTCTTCGCCAAACCGGGCGCGCCTTCCACCAGCAGATGGCCATCGGCCAACAATGCGATCAGCAAGCGTTCGATCAGAGCGGATTGGCCGACGATCTCGGCCGATAGGCTATCGCGCAAATCGGCGAATGCGGTGTGCAGCCGGCTCGGCGTTCGGGTTTGAGGGGTATCCATCGACGAGGTGCGATCCTGATCTGTGGCGGAAAGGCCGGTTCCGAAGTTTGACGCATGCGCGGGTCAAATGTTCACTTCGACCCTGCGAACGCGCGCGGTCATCGACTGGATCGGCTTCCCGCAATACGTCCGTCCCGGTCGCCTCGATCGCGCGCTCGTTGGGCGCGAGGCCGGGCGGCATATGGCCGGGCACGAAGCGCACAAAAAAAGCGGGGGCCGAAGCCCCCGCCGTCGTTCGTCTTCGGTCTCGGTGCGCGGATCAGATGCGCTGCGCGACCGGAATCACCTTGGGCGTCACGAAGATCAACAACTCCGCCTTGTTCTTGGAGCGGCCCTTCTTCTTGAAGAGGTTGCCCAGGAACGGCACGTCGGCCAGGAACGGCACTTTGGCGACGTCGCTGGTGCTCTTGAATTCGTACACGCCGCCGATCACGACGGTATTGCCGTCGTCCACCAGCACGGCGGTGTTCACTTCGCGTTTGGCGATCAGCGGCACCGAACCGTTCACCGTCTGCACGAACTGCTCCAGTTCGTCCTTCTTGACGTTCATCGACATGAACACGCGGCCGTCGTTGGTGATGGTCGGCGTGACCTTCAGTTCCAACACGATTTCCTTGAAGTTGACCGTCTGCGTGATCTGTCCGCCGGTCGCCTGCGTCGTGATGTAGCCCACTTCGCGACCCTGCTTGATGACCGCTTCGCGTTGATTGCTGGTCACCACGCGCGGATTGGAGATCACTTCGCCGCGGCCTTCTTCCTGCATCGCGGTCAGTTCGATGTCCAAACCGTAGCCGGCGTTCAGGAACGTCAGCGCGACCGACGCCGGGTTGGCGGTGACGAGAGAACCGGGCGTCGAGGGGAGGTTGACGCTCAAGCCGTTGTTCACGCCGGGCGTGCCGCCCGTCAAACGGTCGCCGAGGGTGACATTGTCTTTGGTGCCGCGGATGCCGAACTTCGCGCCGAGCTCACGCGCGAAATCTTCGTTCGCGATCACGATGCGCGCCTCGATCAGCACTTGATCGACAGGCTTATCCAACTGGTTGATCAATCGACGGATCTCGGACACCCGCGCCGGAATGTCGATCACGAGCAACGTGTTGGTGCGGCGATCGAAGCTGATGCTGCCGCGCGGCGAGAGGAAACCGCGACTGAACTGCTGATTGCCGCCGCCACCGGCGCCGGCACCGCCGCCACCGCTGTTCTGCGCGCCCTTGCTTTCGTCGGTCAGCAATTTCGCGATGTCCTCGGCGTTGCCGTAGCTCACCGGAATGTACTCGGTGACGGTCTCGACGCGATTTTCGATCGCGATGCGCGCGTCTTCTTTGTCCTGTTCGAACTTGGCGATTTCCGCCTGCGGCGCGACCCACACCACGTTGCCGCTGCGGCGCTTGTCGAGCGCCTTGGCCTGCAACACGATGTCGAGCGCCTGATCCCACGGCACGTTGATCAAGCGCAGGGTGACATTGCCCAGCACGGTGTCGCTGGCCACGATGTTCAGACCGGACTCTTCGGCGATGAGCTGCAGAACCGTGCGCACCGGCACGTCCTGGAAGTTGAACGTGACCGGTTTGCCGCTGTAGGTGCGATTCGCCCCCGGTGCGGTGGTCGCGACGCGTTGGCCGGTCGTCGCGATCGCGGCGCTGGCGCCGACGGCGCGCGTCGGGGCGGCGGCGCGAGGCACGATTTCGACGATGTAGTCGCGGCCGGTCTGATAAGCGAGCGGCTCGAATTGTCCGCGCGTGTTCAGCACGATCTGCGCGACGTTCGCGTTCGCGCTGGCCTGCACTTGCTGCACAGGCGTCGCGAAGTCGGTCACGTTGAGAATGCGCTGCAGATTGGCGGGCATCGTGGCGTTGCCGATGTCCACGACCAGACCCTTATCGGTCGTGCGCAGATCCGGCAAGGCGCCGTCGCGGTCGAAATGCAGGATCAGCTTCCCGGATCCGCCTTCGCCTTGCTTGAAGTCGATATTGGTGATCGACGCCACGCCAGCCGTTTGGCCGTTCGCGACAGCGGGCGCCACGACGGCGGGAGGGGCCGCGGCGGGCGCGGGTTGAGCAGGCGGCGCGGCGCCGACGGCGCTCAGCGCCGACAACATCCCCGCGGCAAGCCCAAACACAGCCGCTCTGACTGGCAACGTGCGTCGGCCCTGCTGCAGCCTTTGCGCTTTGAGTACGGTCATTTCGCTATCCCCTCGTCTTATTCGTCGTCGAGCGAAATCGTCGCCGCTCGCTCCTGCCAACTGCCGCCACCGTCCGGAACCAGTTCCATCAACTCGATGCGGTCCTCGAACACCCCGGTAACGCGCCCGTCGCTCTGCCCCATGTAATCCCCTGGCCGCACCCGATACGTCACCTTCTCGGGCACCATCACCAAAGCAACCAGTCCGCGACCCGTGCCGATCGTGCCGACCATGTCGAGACTGTCGAGCGGATACTGCTCCAACACTTGTTTGCGGCGGTTCGCGTCCGGGCGCGGGCCGCTATTTCCGGTACCCGGCGAGAACGCGGTCGTGAACGGATCGCGCAAACCCGCCGCGGAATATTCGAACTGTTCGAATTGCTTCATCACCGGCAGCGGTTCGAGCGGAGGCGCCGGTCGCGCCTTCACGTCTTCGGTCCACTTCTGCAGATTCGGCGCTTCGCCGGGTTCGCTGGTGATGGTCCGCGCGCAGCCTGCGAGGCTCGCGACGAGCGCGAAGCCCAGCGCCAAGCGCGCGGACGAACGGATACTTGAGAAAAGACGGGCGCGGCGCATCAGCGGCTACCTCCCGTGGTGGTCGGAGCGGTCACCGCGGCGGGCGTCGGCGTCATCGGAGCGCCCGTGTTGTTCGGCGCACCCGGGGCGCCGGGGGCACCCGGCTGCGCGCCGGCGGCCGACGGCGCGGTCTCGGTCTCGTCGCGATAGCGGTAGGTCTTCACGGTGCCTTCGAGTTCGAGCACCGAATTCGGCCCGATCGTCAGCACTTTGTCTTTGTTGGGGCCGGTTTTGTCGTCTTTGGGTTTCAGCGAGATGTCGTGCATGGTCATGATGACCACGCGCGGCAGCGACGCCACACCGCTGACGAACGCGCCGAATTGGTGGTAGCTGCCCACCATCTTCAGCGAGATGGGCTTCTCGGCGTAGAACTCCTTCATCGTTTCTTCGCCGGGCTCGAACTTATCGTTCTGGATGCCCGTGGCCAGCGCCGTCTGCGAAATATCGACGATCAAGTCGGGCATTTCGGTCTTGCTCGGCAACTGACGCAGCATCTGTTGCAGTTGCTGTTCCATCTGCAAAAGCTGCTGTTTCAACGGTTCGAGGTTGGCCGCTTTCTGGGCTTGTATCTCGAACTCGCCGCGCTTGTTCTTCTCTTCGATCTCCAGCGCTTCCAGAGCATCGCCCTTGGAAGAGGTCATGAAGTTCCAAAGTACGATCAGGATCAACAGCCCGAGCAGCACGCAGAAACCGATCTGCCACTCCTTGGGCCACGCGCCGGCGTTGTTGAAGTCGAGTTCCTTGATGGACATTTTCTTCTTCACGGCTTCTTACCTCCTGCCGCCGACGGGGTCTGTCCGGCCGTCGCCGGAGAAGCGGGGCCGGGCGCCGGCTGCGCGGGCGCCGCAGCAGCAGGGCCTGCAGCGGGTGCGGGCTGCACGACGGCGGGCGTCGCCGGGCTCAGCGGTTGCAAGGCGGTCGGCGCCGCGCCGGCCACGGCAGGCGCGGCGGGCTTGCCCGCAACGGTCGCATTGGGATTGGTGAGCTTGACGGTCAGCCGGAAGATATACGGCAGGCCTTTGTCTTCGCCCTTGGCTTCGATGATCGCCAGATCGGGACTGGTCATCCAGCCCGAACTTTCGAAGTTGCGCATGTACGTACTGATCCGCGCGTTGGATTGCGTACGGCCTTCCAGCGTCAGCGTGTCGGCTTCCTGCTTGATCGAGGTCAGCGTGACGCCGTCGGGGATCGTGCGCACCAGCGAATCGAACAAATGCACCATCTGCGAGCGATTGCCCTGCAGTTCTTCGATCACCTTCTTGCGCGAGAGCAGACGGCTCTTCTTCTGTTCGAGCAATTCGATTTCTTGCGTGCGGCTCTTGGCCTCGGCGATCTGCTGGTCGAGGAAGGCGTTGCGCGCGCGTTGACCGTCGATCTGCATGTCGTAGTAACGGTCGACCATGAACCACAGCGCGAGACCGGCCAGCGCCGACAGCGCCAGCATGGACATGAACTGTTTCTGCCGTTGTTTTTGGCGTTCGGCGCGCCACGGGAGCAGGTTGATCCGTGCCATCAGTCGAAGCTCCTCAAGGCGAGGCCGCAGGCGATCATCAGCGCGGGCGCGTCTTGCGCGAGCGCGTGGGCCTGCACGCGGGGACCGAGCGTCATCTGCGAGAGCGGGTTGGCGACCATCGTCTGCACGCCGATCTGCTCTTCGACCATCGCGGCGATGCCGGGGATGGACGCGCAACCGCCGGCCAAGACGATCTGGTCGGCGCGGTTGTATTCGCTGCCGGCGTAGAAGAATTGCAGCAGACGGCCGATCTGTTGCGCCATCGCCTCCTTGAACGGCTCCAGCACCTCGATTTCGTAGCTTTCCGGCAAACCGCCCTGGCGCTTGGCCAAACCGGCTTCCTCGTAACTCAGGCCATAACGGCGCATCACTTCGTCGGTCAGTTGCTTACCGCCGAAGACCTGTTCGCGGCTGTAGATGTTGCGGCCGTTGCGCAGGATGCTGAGCGTGGTCATGGTGGCGCCGACGTCGACCAGCGCGACGATGCCGTCGTGCGGGACATTCAGGCTGCCGGCGATCAGGGCGAAGGCGTTTTCGACCGCGAAGGCCTCGACGTCGATCACGCGCGCGGTCAAACCGCCGATTTCGAGCGCGGAAGCGCGCATTTCGACGTTTTCCGCCCGCGAAGCCGCCAACAGCACCTGCACCATTTCGGGGTTGCTGGGCATCGGCCCGAGCACCTCGAAGTCGAGATTCACTTCCTCGATCGGGTAAGGGATGTAGTTGGAGGCCTCCAATTCGATCTGAGACTCCATATCGCTTTCGTCCAGGTCGGCGGGCATCGGGATGATCTTGGTGATCACCGACGAGCCGGCCACCGCGGCGGCGGCGAACTTGACCTTGGAGCCCGACCGTCCCAGCGCCCGGCGAATCGCCTCGCCCACCGCCTCGACCTCGACGATGTTTTTCTCGGCGACGGCATTCGGCGGCAAGGGCTCGACCGCGTAGTGTTCCACCCGATAGCGGTCGCCAGCCCGAGACAATTGCAGGAGCTTGACGGCGGTCGAGCTGATGTCGACGCCCACCAACGGTGACTGATTTTTTGCGAGCAGTCCCACTTTTTCCCCACCCCACACGCGTTTACGCGCGTTACGTGTCCCAATACATTAAATAACGGACTTTTCCCCCCAAGGCAACTGTCCGTTGCGCGGAAGCTCCCGGAAGAGACCTCCGTCACAGCCCGGAAGCCCTGCCGAAACCGCTGTCCGACGAGGTTTGCGGCTCCGGTCACGGTACGCGGGACCCCGGTTCCGCGGACTGCGCCGAACCTGGCCCCGAGCCGGGTTTGCGCGCGAGCCCGCCCCCCTTCCCGGGTTCGAAGGGCGCCCCAACCGGGCCGGCTCGGGGTTGGGGGTCGAATCCGAACCGCTCCCCCGACGGCCCACCGCGACGCCGCGAGGCCGCCCCCTATAATCGCGCATCGCGCACCCGCTCCACCAACCGAGGAACGACCTTCCCCATGTCTCGCATCCGCCGCTTCCTGCGTTGGGCGTTCTTGTTGTCTTTCCTCGGCCTGCTGGCCGGCGGAGCCGTCTTCGGCGTCATCTACTACTCCGTCTCCTCCAATCTCCCCGACGTGCA
>JAGNNB010000133.1 GCA_017990865.1 Lysobacteraceae bacterium | reverse complement strand
GCGAGCCGTCTTCGCTCGGCGGACGGTATTCGCCGCCGGCGGACGATGCGGCGCGGAAGGCTTCGATCGGTCGAATCTCGAAGCCCGCTTTCGGCTTGAGATTGAACATCCGGTTCAAGCCCGGCTCGAGTTCTTTCTCGATGCCGCGATAGTGCGCGAGCAGGGCGTCTTCGCTGGCGAATTCGAACTTCTTGTCGGTGTTCACGTACTTGAAGAAGTCCTGCAGCGAGCCCTTGAAGCCGACCTGCTGCATGACCTTGCGCATTTCGCCGTGAATGCGCGCCACTTCATCTGTGCCGATCTTGTGGATCTGCGCGGGCGTGAGGCGCACCGACGTGCTGGTATAGGCGTTGTAGGTGTACCACGCTTCGCCGTCCGGCAAGCCGCCCATGCCGGCGCTGTCGCGGCAGGCGGGCAGATATTCGTTGGCGATGAAATCGCGCAAACGCTTGTAGGCCGGCATGATCTCTTTCTCGATCATGGTTTTGTATTCGGCGGTGAAGCGCGCTTTGTCTTCGGCGCTGAAGTCGGCGGGGAGATTCTTGATCGGCCCCCAGAACAGCGTTTTATCGGCCTGATCGGAGATCAGCGCGTCGAATTGCGGCAGCACTTTCTGCATCAGCACCTTCGGTTGCACCACGCCGCTGCGCATGCCCTCGCGCATGTTGACGATGGCCTGGTCGAAGATTTCGGGCAGCTTCGCGGCACGCTTGCGCCAGTTCTCGTAGTCCTGCACGGTCTTGAACGGTTGCGCGCTGCTGCCGGAGCCGAGCTGCGCGGCGAAACCGGCGATATTGCCGAATTGGTTGATCGGCATCAGATGGCCCGGGAAGCGCTCGCCTTCGAGCGAATCCTTGGCGTTCTTCACGAAGATGTCGTAGCTCAACCGCGCTTGGCCCTCCAGGCCTTGCGGGCCGATGCCCTCGATGCGCTTCAACCAACGCTCGGTGAACTCGCGGCTTTCGCGACGCGACTGTTCTGTCAGGAAGTTCGGCAGTTGGTCGTTGTAGCGCGGGTCGCCTTGAAACGTGGCCTGGATCGGGTTGAGCCGCAGCGTTTCTTCCCAATATTCGTCGTACAGATTTTCCAGTGTTTGCGCTTTCGCGGTATCGCCTGCGGCGTTCGAGGCGCTGGCGGTATCGCCTGCCTGCGCGATGGTCGGCGCGGCGGTTCCGCCGACGATGAGGGCGATCGCGAGCGCGAGCGTGAGAGGGCGAACGGACATGGAAACTCCAGAGTTGGCAGGATGCCGTCAGCATCGTGCAAAAGCCGCGCTTACGGCATGAGCCAAAGGTCATTCGCCGCCGAACGGCGGCGCTGCGGGAGCGTTGCGTGCGCCTGCGTATGCCGATGAACGGTCGAGAGCATCGAATAAACCGGCAGTATCGATCGTGTCGATCGACCCGCGAATACGGGTTCGGCCCGATGTTCGCTCGCATGCCACATACGCACCGCGGCGTCGAGCGTTGCATTCGCGGTGAGGCATCGTTTCGCGATCGGCCCCTCTTCGCGATTGTCATCGCCCCTGTCGAGTTGCTATGGTGCAGGCATACCGACGAGTTCAATAAACGAATGGGCGATGTGAACCCATTCCGTGGAGGCACGCATGGCGCTCGCACAGGGGCAGTACGGCAGTTTTTTATCGTCGATTCAATCGACGATTCAATCGACGATTCAATCGACGATCCTGGCGGTCGTATCGGCCATCTCGCTCTCCGCATGCGGCGGCGGCGATGGCGGGGGCTTCCAGCCGCCGCCCGCGGAAGTGAACGTCGCGCAGGTCGTGCGCAAGAACGTGCGCACCTGGGACGAATTCACAGGGCGCGTGGTCGCGTCCGAAGTCGTCGAAATCCGTCCGCGCGTCGCCGGGTATCTGCGCGATATCGCGTTCGAGGAAGGCGGCATCGTGCGGAAAGGGCAACGTTTATTCGTGGTCGATACGCGGCCGTTCGAAGCGCAGGTGGCGCGCGCCCGGGCCGAACTCGCGCGTGCGCGCAGCGCGTCGGACACAGCGCGCAGCGAACGCGCGCGCGCCGACCGTTTGATCGCGGCAAAAGCCATCTCGCGCGAAGAATACGAACAGCGCATCGGCGGCGATCGCGGCGCTGTTGCGGGCGTGCAAGCGGCCGAAGCGGCGTTGAACGCCGCGCAATTGGATTTGGATTACGCCTTGATCGAAAGCCCGATCGACGGCCGTATCGGCGCTTCGGCGTTACGCGAGGGTAATTTGGTGGAGGCGGGGACGCTGCTGACGACCGTCGTCGCTTTGGATCCGATGTTCGTGTATTTCGATAGCGACGAGCGCGCGTATCTGAAGTACGGCGCCGCGACCGATGGGGCGCGCCGATCGGTGCGGGTCGCGGTGGGCGATGAGGACGATTTTCCGCACGAGGGTCGCCTGGATTTCGTCGATAACCAGATCGATCCGAATACCGCGACGATTCGCGCCCGTGCGGTGCTCGACAACGCCGACGGCAAGTTGATGCCGGGCCTGTTCGCGCGGGTGCGCTTGATCGACGGCGCCGAACGCGAAGCCTTGCTGATTCACGATGCCGCGATCATGACCGATCAAGACCGCAAATACGTGTACGCCGTCAGCCCGGACGGGAAAGCGATCCGCAAGGACGTGACGCTCGGCGGGAAAGTCGATGGCCTGCGCATCGTCACCGGCGGTTTGGCGCCCGGCGACCGCATCGTCGTCAACGGCGTGCGCAAAATTTTCTTCCCCGGTATGCCGGTGAAACCGCTATCGGTGCCGATGGACAAACCCGATACGCCACCGCCTGCGCCGAAAGGCGCGGCGGCCGGCGGCTGAGGCGCGCGAGATGGCGCACGCCGATCTCTCACGCATTTTCGTGGACCGGCCGATTCTGGCCGCGGTTCTGTCGATCGCGATTTTCGTCGCCGGTTTGATCGCGATTCCGAATCTGCCGATCACCGAGTACCCGGAAGTCGCGCCGCCGACCGTGCAAGTCACGGCGATCTATCCCGGCGCGAATCCCAAAGCCATCGCCGACACCGTGGCCGCGCCGTTGGAGGAGGCGATCAACGGCGTCGAGAACATGATCTACATGAAGTCGGCGGCGGCGTCCGATGGCACGATGTCGCTGACGGTCACTTTCAAGCTGGGCACCAATATCGATACCGCGGCGATGCAGGTGCAGAATCGCGTCGCGCAAGCGTTGCCGCGATTGCCCGACACCGTGCGCGCGCTGGGCGTGACCACCGCCAAGTCCTCGCCGAACATCACGATGGTGGTGCATATCACCTCGCCGAACGGACGTTACGACGGCTTGTATCTGTCGAACTACGCCACGCTGAATATCCGCGACGACCTTGCGCGACTCAACGGCGTCGGCAGCGCGCAGGTGTTCGGTGCGGGCAACTACGCGATGCGCGTGTGGCTGGATCCGGAACGCGCGGCGCAGCGCGGTCTGACCGCGCAGGACATCATCGCCGCCATTCGCGAACAGAACGTGCAGGTGTCGGCCGGCGCCATCGGCGCGTCGCCGCAGCCGAAGGGCAAGGCCGTGCAGTTGTTGGTGAACGCGCGCGGTCGCTTGGAAACGCCCGAGGAATTCGGCGCGATCGTGCTCAAGACCGGGCGCGATGGCGCGGTGGCGCGGTTGCGCGATGTCGCGCGCATCGAATTGGGCGCGAATACCTATGCCTCGAACTCGCTGCTGAACAATAAACAAGCTGCGGCCGTCGTCATTTTCGAAGCGCCGGGCGCGAATTCGATCGCGCTGTCCGATGCCGTGCGCGCGCGCATGGCGGAACTGCAGAAAACCTTCCCCGACGGCGTCGATTGGGACGTGGTCTACGACCCGACCGTGTTCGTGCGCGCCTCGATCGATTCGGTCGTGACCACCTTGCTCGAAGCGGTGCTGCTGGTAGTGATCGTGGTGGTGGTGTTCCTGCAGACGTGGCGCGCGTCGATCATTCCGTTGATCGCGGTGCCGGTGTCGATCGTCGGCACCTTCGCCGCTTTGCTGCTGCTGGGCTATTCGATCAACGTGCTGACGTTGTTCGGTCTGGTCTTGGCGATCGGTATCGTGGTGGACGACGCCATCGTCGTGGTCGAGAACGTCGAACGGCATATCGAGGACGGGATGTCGCCGCGCGATGCCGCGCACAAGGCGATGAGCGAGGTAAGCGGGCCCATCGTCGCGATTTCGCTGGTGTTGGCCGCGGTGTTCGTGCCGATCGCCTTCATCGACGGCGTGACCGGGCAGTTCTATCGTCAATTCGCGGTGACGATCGCGGTGTCGGTGTTGATTTCGGCGTTCAACTCGCTGACCTTGAGCCCGGCGATGGCGGCGGTGCTGCTGCGGCCGCACGGGGCGCCGAAGGACGGACTGGCGCGCCTGATCGATCGGATATTCGGCCGCTTCTTCGCGTGGTTCAATGCGAAGTTCAAACGCAGCAGCGAGCGTTATTCCGGACGCATCGGCGGCACCATCGCGCGCGCGCCGCGCTTGCTCGTCGTGTACGCGGTGTTGGTGGCCGCGACCGCATTCGGTTTCACCCAGGTGCCCGGCGGCTTCATTCCTACGCAAGACAAGCAATATCTGTTCGCGGGCGTGCAATTGCCGGAAGGCGCCACGCTGGAGCGTACCGAAGCGGCGATGACCAAGATGGGCGATTTGGCCTTGGCGACGCCCGGCGTGGCGAATGTGGTGCAATTCCCGGGGTTGAACGCGATCCACTTCGTCAGCACGCCCAACGTCGGCGTGATGTTCATCGGCCTGGATCCGCCGGGCGAATTGCCCAAGCCCGCCGCGGCCATCGCCAGCGAATTGACGATGAAGTTCGGCGGTATTCAAGACGGCTTGGCGTTCGCGTTCATGCCGCCGCCGGTGTTCGGCTACGGCAACGCGGCCGGTGTCGAAGCCTATGTGCAGGATCGTCAGCGCGCCGGTTACGGCGAATTGAACGCGCAAACGCAAGCGATGACCGGCGCCATCGGTCAGGTCGAGGGCTTCGGGCCGGGTTCGGCGTTCTCGTCGTTCCAGGCGAACGTGCCGCAACTCGATGCCATCGTCGATCGCGACAAGATCAAAGCCAGCGGACTAGCGCTCACCGATGTTTACGACACGCTTCAGGTGTATCTGGGCTCGGCCTACGTCAACGACTTCAATCTGTTCGGGCGCACTTATCCGGTGTACGCGCAGGCCGATGCGCCGTTCCGCGACGAGGCGGATGATGTGGCGCGGTTGCGCATCCGTAATCGGGACGGCCAGATGTTGCCGCTGTCCAGCGTGGTGCGCCTGGAACCGACCTACGGCCCGGACCCGGTGGTGCGCTACAACGGCTTTCCCGCGGCCGATGTGCAGGCGGCGCCGATGAGCACCGATATCAGCGGCGCCGACGCGGTGCGCATCGCCAAGACCACGGCCGCGCAGGTGTTGCCACGCGGGATGACGCTGGAATTCACCGGTTTGACCTATCAACAGGTGAATCAAGGCGTCGCGCAATATCTGGTGTTTCCGTTGTGCGTGATGCTGGTCTATCTGGTGCTGGCGGCGCTGTACGAAAGTTGGAGTCTGCCGCTGGCGGTGATTCTGATCGTGCCGATGTGTCTGCTTTCGGCGCTCGCGGGTATTTGGCTGTTGAATCTGATCAACGGCTTGTGGTTCGGCGCGCAGATCGGTTTGGGCTGGATCAATCCGATGACCGCCGCCCCGCCCACCATCGTCGATATGAACGTCTTCACCCAGATCGGTTTGATCGTGCTGATGGGTTTGGCCTGCAAGAACGCGATCTTGATCGTCGAATTCGCTCGCGACTCGGAAGCGCAGGGACGCGGCATCGTCGAGTCGGCGATCGAAGCTTGTCGTCTGCGGTTGCGACCGATCCTGATGACCAGTTTCGCCTTCATCGCCGGCGTTCTGCCGTTGGTCTTCGCCAGCGGTGCGGGCGCCGAGGTGCGTCACGTCATGGGCGTGACCGTGTTCTTCGGCATGCTCGGCGTGACCTTCTTCGGGCTGTTCTTCACGCCGGTGTTCTACGTCACGATCCGCACGCTGGTCGAACGTCGGCGCGCTAAAAACGGCGATAGCGGCGGCAATGGCGACCATGCGCCGAAGGAGGCCACGCATGCGTAATCGCGATCTCGCTTTCGCTGCGAAGCATGCGACGAAGGCTCCGCGCGCCGCCTTGGTCGCGGCGCTCGCCGTCGCCTTGGCGGGCTGCACGCTTGGCCCGGATTATGTGCGCCCGTCTTCGCCGCTGCCGCCGGAATTCGCGAACGCACCGGACACGCCCGCGAATGCGGATGCGCCGTCGAGCGAACAAGCGCAGGCCAGCGCCGAAGCCCTCGCGCGGTTCTGGAAACGGTTCGACGATCCTGTGCTCGACGCTTTGGTCGAACAAGCGCTCGCCGCCAATCACGACCTGCGCATCGCGCAGGCGCGCCTGGAAGAAGCGCGGGCCGCGCGGCGCAGCGCGTATGTCGATCTGTTTCCCACCGTGACCGCCAGCGGCTCGCGCCAACGCAGTTCGCTCGCCGCGCCGGAAGCGCCGGGCGCGCCGCCCGAAGCGCGCCGCAGCGATTATTACGAGGCCGGCTTCGACGCGAGTTGGGAAATCAGTTTGTTCGGGCGTAATTTTCGCGGTATCGCCGCGCAAACCGCGTTCGCCGACGCCGCCCAGGCGCAGGTGTGGGGCACGCAAGTCGCGGTGGCCGGCGAAGTGGCGCGGCAGTATTTCGAATTACGCGGTTTGCAATCGCGCTTGGACGTGGCGCGTCGCAACGCCGATGCGCAGCGGCAATCGCTGGAGATTACCCGCGCACGAGCCGATAACGGCATCGGCAACGATCTGGATCGCGCTCGCGCCGAAGCGCAGTACGAATCCACGCTGGCGCAGATTCCGCAGCTCGAAACCGCCGCGGCGCGCGGGATTTACCGCATCGGTGTGTTGACCGGGCAACCGCCCGCGACGCACGAAGAACGCCTCGCCGCGCCGTACGAAGCCGCGCCTTTGCCCGAAGTGGTTCCGGTCGGGAGACCGGAGGATCTGCTGCGTCGTCGCCCGGATATCGTGGCCGCGGAACGCACGCTCGCCGCGCGCACCAATCTCATCGGTTATCGCATGACCGATTTGTTCCCGCGCATCGTCTTCAACGGCCGCGTCGGTTATGCGGCGGAGCAGTTGGGCGATCTGGGTCGCAGCGGTACGCGCAGTTGGCGCTTCGGTCCCGGCATCACCTGGGCCGCGTTCGATATCCCGCGCGTACTGCAGGAAGTAAAGGCGGAAAAAGCCCGCACCGAGGGCGCGTTGGCCGAATACGAACAGACCGTACTCGAAGCCCTGGAAGACGCAGAAGGCGCGCTCAACGCCTACGGCCGCAACGCCGCCGAACGCGATCATCGCGAAAGGGCGGCGCGAGCGAGCGCCGATGCGGTGAAACTCGCGCGCATGCGTTTCGACGCCGGCATTTCCGATTTCGAGACGGTGCTGGAGACCGAGCGCGCTTTGCTGCAGAGCGAAGATCAACTCGTACAAGCGCGCGCGCAAGCCGCGACGTCGCTGATCGCGGTGTACAAGGCGCTGGGCGGCGGTTGGGTCGGCAGCGACGACGCGTCTGCCGTAGAAACGCCCCCGTCCCCGTAGAGCGGAGCGAAGCTCCGCTGCACCGCATCGATCCTCGATCGTAGAGCCTAAATCGTAGAGCGGAGCGAAGCTCCGCTGACCACGCGATGTCGATGAAAGAGCGATAGCGGAGCTTCGCTCCGCTCTACGCCGCGTTGGAGAGATTCAACGGAGCTTCGCTCCGCTCTACGCGGGTTGGC
>JAGNNB010000132.1 GCA_017990865.1 Lysobacteraceae bacterium | reverse complement strand
CTTCTCCGCCGCCACCGGGATGGTGATCGTTGCCAGCGTCGCATTGGCGACGATGGTCAGCAACGATCTCGCGATGCCGCTGTTGCTGCGCAGCGGCGCGTTCGCCGGACGCGGCAGCATCGATCAACAAGTGCTGTGGGTGCGTCGCTTCACCATCCTGGTGCTGTCGTTGATGGCGTACGCGTACCACCGCGGCGCCGCCGATGGCGACAGTCTCGCGCAGCACGGCTTATTGGCGTTCGCGGCGGTGGCGCAGTTCGCGCCGGCCTTGATCGGCGGCTTGTACTGGCGCGGCGCCAGCCGTTCCGGCGCGTTCGCGGGCGTGTTCGTCGGCGCGGTCTTGTGGCTCTACACCTTGTTGCTGCCGGCGTTGGCGCACAGCGGCTGGTTCGGCACCGATTGGGTCGAACACGGCCCGTTCGGCATCGCGTGGTTGCGGCCGCGGCAATTGTTCGGGCTCAGCGGTTGGGATGCGCTCACCCACGGCGTGTTCTGGTCGCTATTGTTGAACCTCGCCGCGTTCTTTTTGGTGTCGCTCCGTCGTCGCCCGCGCTTGCAGGAACAACTGCTCGCGGCCACTTACCTCGATCCCTACGCGCAGCGCTCGCCATCGGGCCCGGGCGGTTGGGCCGGCAGTATCCGCAGCGGCGAATTGCTCGCGCTGGCAGAACGCATTCTCGGCGAGCGTCCCGCGCGGCGCGCGTTCGAGGATTACGCGAAACAACAGGGCCAGCCCTGGCAACCCGAACAGCTCGCCGATCGCGCCTTGGTGCAATTCACCGAACGCCAACTGGCCGCCGCCATCGGCGCCGCCTCCGCGCGCCTCACGCTCACCACCGCGCTGCGCGGTTCGGGCATGGAATTGGGCGAAGTGGTGGCGCTGTTGGACGAAGCGAATCAGGAATTGCGCTTCAACCGACAAGTGCTGTCGACCACGCTGGAGAACATCAGCCACGGTGTCAGCGTGGTCGATGCGGATCTGCGTTTGATCGCGTGGAATCGCCGCTATCAAGACTTGTTGGGTTATCCCGACGGCATGCTGTACGTCGGCCGGCCGATCGCGGATTTGATCCGTTGGAGCGTGGAACGCGCCGAAATGAACGAGTTGGGACCGGTCAGCGCCGATCCCGACGAACAAGTGCGTCGCCGTCTCGCGCATTTGCGCGCGGGCCGACCGTACGTGTTCCAGCGTATTCGCCGCAGCGGACAAGTCATCGAAATGCGCGGCCAACCGCTGCCCGGCGGCGGCTACGTCACCAGCTTCAGCGACATCACCGATTACAAACGCGCCGAACAAGCGCTGCGCGAAATCAACGAGACGCTGGAACAGCGCGTCGAACTGCGCACGCGCGAAGCAGAAGCCGCGCAGCAATCGAAAACGCGCTTTCTCGCCGCGGTGAGCCACGACGTACTGCAACCGCTGAACGCCGCGCGTTTGTTCGCCACCGCGTTGCGCGAAACCCGCGATGAGGACGCGCGCACGCATCTGGCCGAACGCGTCGACAGCGCGCTGCGCGCCGCCGAGGATTTGCTCGACGGCCTGCTCGACGTGTCGCGTTTGGATGCGGGTGCTTTGGCGCCGGAATGGGCCGCGATCGACGCCGCCGCGTTGTTGCACGATCTCGCCGCGCAATACGCGCCCAGCGCCGAACGTCGCGGCCTGCGCCTGCGCGTGCACGCGCGCGAGGGTTTGATCGTGCGCAGCGATCGTCGCCTGCTGCGTCGCGCGTTGCAGAACTTTCTCGCCAACGCGATGCGCTACACCCGCGAAGGCGGCGTACTGCTGGCGCTGCGCGTACGCGGCGAACAAGTGGAATTCCAAGTATGGGATACCGGCCCCGGTATCCCGCAGCATCATTTGCAGCAAATCTTCGAGGAATTCCGCCGTTTCGACACGCCGCAAGACAAAGCCGGCATCGGCGGCGAACGTGGGTTGGGGCTGGGCCTTTCCATTTGCCAGCGCATCGCGCGCACGCTCGATCACCCGCTCAGCGTGCAATCGCGCGTCGGCTTCGGCAGCGTATTCGCCATTCGCGCCGCGCGCACCGACGCGCGCCCGCTGCCGGTGATGCCCGACATCCACCCGCAAACCGACAGCCTCGCCGGACTGCGCGTGCTGTGCGTGGACAACGACCCGGATATTCTGGACGGCATGCGCGCCTTGCTCGATCGCTGGCACGCCGTCGCGATTCTCGCCGCCAACGTCGACGATGCCCTGGCTGCGATGGACGCCGACGAAAACCCGCCCGACGTCGCGCTGGTCGATTACCACTTGCACGACCGCCTCGACGGCCTCGGCATCATCGCCGAAATCCGCCGCCGCGCGAAACGCGATATCCCCGCTGCCCTGCTCACCGGCGACGGTAGCGATGCCGTGAAACTCGCCGCCCGCGAATACGGCTGCATCGTGCTGACGAAACCGGTGAAACCCGCGTCGCTGCGGGCGTGGTTGGCGGCGCGTGGGTAATGTTGGGAAAAAGCGTTTCGCGCAGAGAAGCAACTCGCGTAGGGCGGGTGCCAACCCGCCAAGAAACGAAGCGATATTCCGCAAGGCGCGATAAGAATGAAGATCTGCGGTCGTCGTTTTCTCGCATGAACCACAGAAGGCGGGTTGGCACCCGCCCTACGGCCTTCAAACACATCCTTTCCAGAAGAAATAGCGGGATAACAAACCGATGCGCATATTTTTCAAGCTGATATTCGCGGTCACGATTCCGACGATAATAAACGGCTGTGCGATGACAAGCGTCGCAACGACGAACGAGAAGGGGCATTCGGTGCGACTCACCGCAGCACTATGTGAAGACGGCTCGCCGGCTGTTTCGATTCTCGGCGCTCGCCCTCAACAGACGGGGCGCAATCAAAAATTCAACGATCCTTTGCCGAAAACCGTATTCCTTAGACCTGGCATGTATTACATCTCTGTGAAATGCGAACGAAATCGCCCGAGCTGCGGCGATGTGGACGAACGGAATTGGTTGACGCGCGGCCCGCGAATGCTGATGACGTATTTCGAGGCGAACGAAAGTAAAACGCTCGATTGCGAAGCGCGAACGGGAGAGCCTTTCGTTTCCGGGGATACGAAGCGCTAGGTCCATGCGGATGCTATCTTCATGCTCGAATGCGGCCAAACCAATATTGAATCGAAATGACAGACTGGTCGGGCGTACTGTTTTCCGGATCCCTCTATGCCCTCGGGTTCGTCGGGCTGTTCGGCATCGCGCTGCTTCCGCTTAGAGTGTTTCGTGCGGTCTTTCGTAACGCATCTCTTTGGCGCGCCTCACGTCTCGGAAAAGCGGCGCTGGTTCTGGTGGGGGTCGTAGGCATTGCGGCCATTGCGCTCAGCGTTCCGAACGTTGCGCGCGTGTTCCGTTGCTTGACGGAAGGGCTTTGCGGCCCGAATCGTGCCAGCGCGTGGCTTGCGCTCTGCTTCGTCGGCGCTTTCTATTTGGCGTTTGAGGCGATCTCGATCGCAACGCTGACCTTTGCTCGAAAGCGCCATGAGCCGCATTCTTTTCCCGCAGAAGCCACGTAAGGCGGCCGGAAGCCGCCAAGAAAAACGATATTCCGCAAGGTGCGACCGGATTCAAGATGTGCCGCTGTCGTATTCTCGAAGGAGTGCTGTATGGATGACATCTTGTTTCTCTTCTTGTTCGCGACGATGGCGACGCTCGCGATCGTCCTTACGGTGTGGGAATTCCGCTTGAGCCGCAAACTCGCGTCCGCGCATCCGGACGCGCATGCCGAGCTGCGATTCAACAAGGTCGGCTCCTGGCCGGGGTGGATCATGGCCCGCGCGCGACATGCGTTTCGTTCGCCCACGGTCGCGGCGTTGCCGCCGGAATTGCTTCGCTCCGTCCGTCGTTACGTGATCTTCGAAGTCGTGTATCTCTGGGTGTTCGCTGCAACCCTTTGTGTGTTCATGTTCCGTTGGTTCTAGCGTGTCGGCGCGGCCGAACGAAGCCGACGACTGCGAGCCAACGCCGACGACCTGGGTTCTTGAGGTATTGCCGAAGCGCGATATCGTGCCGAGACGAACCTGCATGCGCGCATCGCCCGACTGAAGTGTTAGCCTTCGGTTTTCCGAGCGATCGCGGGGCGTCATGGAATCCGATCTTGCGCAGATCAAATTGCTGTTGTGGATCGTTCTTGCGTTGCAACTCCTGTTCGTCGCAGCGAATCTTGCGTGCCGCTGGCTGGGCTGCGGAAAGGACGGGCAGCCGGACTATGCCGACCTCATGATGCGGGGCAAGCACGAAGAGGTGTTGTCGCATACGAAGCAGCGCCTGAACGTCTACCCGGCCGATTCCAATGCGCTGTATTTCCGCGCGCGCGCACTCGAGGCCATGGGGCTCAAGAAATCCGCCAAAGAATGCGTTCAGCGCCTGATTCAAGCGGAACCGCGGATGGCGTATGCGCTTAAGGATTGGATCGATTCGTTGGAGAGTTCGAGCGAGAATGAGCATCCCGTGTAGGGCGGGTGAAACCCGCCGAAACGAAGCGATATCCTGAAAGGTGCGGTGAGATTCAAGAACTGCGAAGGTTATGCACCTCGCGAACCGCAGAAGGCGGGTTGGCACCCGCCCTACGGCACTGACGAAACCCGCGTCGCTGCTGGCGTGGTTGGCGGCACGAAGGTAGGGTGGGCCAGATGCCCAGCCTACGAGGCTATACGTAAGTTATGGTTAAAACTTGCAAAGCATCTTCCTTGGGTAGATTGGCGTATCACAACATAAGTGATTGACTTCGACCGCAAAAAAATGCAGATGATTGTTAACCTTAGGCCACAACATGCCGAAAAAATTATCAGATTTAGAGCTTGCAAAAGCGTTGGCAGCTTTGCGCACAATTTATGATAACGACGATGATTTCAATACTCTAGTCCAGTCTCTTGTAAATGACGATTTGCAACCAAGAATCCATCAAATAATTAGAGGGTTGTCACAAGAAGACGAGTTTGCTGTTCTTTGCAGAGTTATGGGGACTTGTACGTCAATATCAAAAATTGGGCAGTCTCCGATCGCGCAAAATTTTGATGAAAAAGCGCCTGACTTTTTGGCGTCATTCCAGATTGGTTATAGCTTAGCAGGTGTGCCTCCAGGTTCTTTAAGCAAATCCTACAATTGTTTTGTAGAGGTTAAGTCCTGCAAAAAAAAGAAGTTTTCAATTTCAGAAAAAGACTTATTAGCAAGACAAAAATTCGCAGATAGATTTCAAATTCCGCTTGTTATCGCGGTGAGATTCACCATGTTTTCTGACCAAACTTATTGGGTAATAAAAGAAGCCAGTGCTGTAGAGAAAATGCGAGGAAAAATCGACATCTCTGATGGTATCGATTCTATTTCTTCAGTTTTATTTGACGATTACGTGTTGGTTCCGGAGGAAGGACTGCAAATCAAAGAGTATTTTGAAAAAAATTCTAACAAGCAAGGAATAAAAGATAAAAATTTTGGGGCGTTAGTAAAAATATCATTTATTTCAACAAATAGCGGTTTATTTGACGTGCCGTTAGAACATACATCCCTAGTTTGTTTGTTCCTCCAAATGTTCGAAAAAGAAATAATATCTGTTCATGGTGAAAATGAGAAAGCCAGTGTGATAAGTAAAATTAAGGAGCAAGCCCGTTTTCTCAGTGACTTGGCTTACAGCACTAATTATTTGGTTAAAGGCGAGAATGACAAAAGCTCATATGACGCAGGCCGATTTTTGGCTAGGCTCGATTCGGAAGAGCCTCATCCGATAGTCACGAAACATATGATTCAGGTTGCCGAAAAAATTATAAACGAAAAAAATATGCATTTTTTAAGATATGGAATAGGAACAAAAAAACAGCAGATCGAAAAGTTGGAAAGACTGTTAAGGATAAATGTATTTCGCTAACGATCGATGCTATTCCTTTGGAAGAAAATAGCCAGTGGCTGTGTAAGCAAGTGCTTTGACTTCACGTATTTAGATAATTGTGAGATTCGGCGGGGCGTTTCAGTAGAGCCGTGATAAGGGCTAGCGTTAAAATAGTGCGGATGTAGTTGTGACTATCTTGCAAAATATCTCTTGAACCACCTCAAGGCGCCGTGCGATCGTCCACGCGCGTCGCGTCGGTGGAGATTTGCATGCCGGTGATCTCCTGCGTGGAGGTCAGCGTTTTGCCGTCGGCGGAGAGTTCGAATGCGACGGCGGTGCGGTTGCCGCCGACGAAGAGATAGGTGGCTTGGATCGTTTGTGTCGCGGGGTCGCTCGCTTGCACGCTGTAGGCATGGTCGAAACGTTTGCCGCTCGATTGGATGAGCGTGTAGGCGCCGGTTTTGGTCGTCGCATCGAGCGGGCCGTAGTACAACTGATCGCCCAAGTCCGTGGCCCAGTGGCCGATCAATCGCGGCGCGGGGTCGCCGAGCGCGGTGAGGTCGGCTTTCGGTCCTGAGCATGCGGCCAAGCATGCGAGCGAAAGGGTGAGCGAGAGCGTGAGCGAGCGAGGGGCGAGGCGCATGCGAGGGTCCGGGCGAAGACGAGACGCCGCCATTCTGCCGCAGCCGCGCGGAGATCGCGCCGTCGCCGGCCCGGACACATTTCGACATCCTTTCCGTGCATCTTCGCGGTAGGCTGCGCGCGTCGTCTCATCGCGCCCGGGGAGCGCATCCGCCATGAAAACCGCCGTCATCGTCACCGTATCCGTCGTGACGCTGCTCGCCGCCGCTGCGGCGACGACCGATCTGCGCGCCGGGCCGTTGCGCGAACGTTTGCGCGAGCGCATGCAGCAGCGCGCGGCCAACGACGGCATGCGCGATGACGGCATGCGCGAGTTCGGCGGTGCGATGAGTTGCGCCGATTGGGCGAAGCGCGCGGATCGTGAGGTCGAGCGCAGTGCGAGCCGTCGAACGGGACAGCCGCCGGATCGCGCCGATGTCGCCTATGGCTCGGCGCCGCGCGAACGGCTCGATGTCTTCTTGCCGGCGGTTTCCGCGCGCGGCGGCGCGCCGGTGATCGTGATGGTGCACGGCGGCGGCTGGTGCGTCGGCGATAAATCGATGGATAGCGTGACCGCGAACAAAGTGGCGCGCTGGGCGACGCGCGGCTTCGTGTTCGTATCCGCGAATTATCCGATGGTCAATGAAGGCTTCGATGCGCGCGCGCAGGGCGACGAAATCGCGAAAGCGACCGCGTTCGTGCAGGCGCATGCGGCCGAATGGGGCGGCGATCCGGGCAAAGTGATTCTGATGGGCCATTCGGCCGGCGCGCATCTGGTGTCGCTGGTGAACGCCGACGGCGAACTGCGGCGCAAGCATGGCGTGCGTCCGCTGTTGGGCACGGTGTCGCTGGATGCCGGCGCGATCGATGTGGTCACGCAGATGCCGAACGTGTACCCGTTTCTCAAGGCGCGCTACCGCGAAGCGTTCGGCGACAGCGAGGCGCAGTGGATCGCGGCGTCGCCGTATCACCGCCTCGGTCGCGATGCCGCGCCGTGGCTGGGCGTGTGTTCGACCCAGCGCAAAGACGACCCCTGCAGCCAAGCGCGGGCGTATGTCGAGAAGAGCGAGAGCCTAGGCGTGCGCGCCGAGACGCTGCCGCAACCGATGGGACACGGCGCGATCAACAGCGCGCTGGGCGAAGACAACGATTACACGCGTGCGGTCGAGGCGTTCCTCGCCGACTTGGATCCCGCGGTCGCGTCGCGACTGCGTTGACGCGAGGCTTTCGCCTAGTGTCTCGGCCAGTCTTCCGCCGAATTAATCGGTTTCTTCGTTAATCGGTTTCTTCCGGCGGCGGCGTAACCGTTTCGGGATCGAGCGCGAGTTTGCCGGCGATCAACACCGCTTGCGTGCGGTTGTTCGCGCCG
>JAGNNB010000131.1 GCA_017990865.1 Lysobacteraceae bacterium | reverse complement strand
ACAAGGTGCTGCACGAGCGTAACGTGTTGTTGACGGTGGAGACGCGCACCGTCCCGTACGTCCCGGCCGAACAACGGTTGACGATCGACACCATCGGCGAGGATTTCTACCGGGCCACGGTGCGTTACGGCTTCATGGAAACGCCGGACGTACCGCTGGCGCTGATGCGGGCCGCCGATTGCAGCGAATTATGTTTCGACCCGATGGAGACGACGTATTTCGCCAGCCGCGAAACCATCGTCGCCACACGACACAAACGCGGTATGGCGTTCTGGCGCGATAGATTGTTCGGTTTCATGCACCGCAACGCCGCTCCCGCGACCGACTTTTTTCGGATTCCGATGACGCGGTTGGTCGAACTGGGCGCGCCGGTGGAAATCTGATCGCGCCTCGCAACGAAGGCCGGCGGTGCGCCAGCCTTCGTGCGATGTCTAGCCAAGCGAAGACTCGGCCGTGCGAAGTTCGAGCGGTGAGAGTAGGGGCGGCGGAATTTGGCCTTTCGACGCGGATCTCGGCCCGCCTTCAGTCATGGAATCGGCGGTGGGTCGTCGCCATGGAAATACTGCACGCATTCGTCGACAGTGAAGTTTCGCGTGACCCGGGTTCGCGCGAGCGCCAGCAGCGACTGCGGGTCCGATGCGTAAATCTGCAGACGCTTGCCGTAAAAACAGGCGATCCGCTTTCCGTCCGGTCGCCAGGTCACCCCGTCGGCCGGCATGTGGTTCACCGCGAAGATTTCTTCGCCGCTCGTCGCGTCGCAGACGCGAACGAAGCGCTCTATGCCGCCCCAATCGGGCATATCGTCGCCGTCGTAGAGACCGATGCGCGCCGGCCATGCCATCGTGATCCTCTGTCCGTCCGGGCTCCACGCCACTACCGGCAAATATAAATCGCCGTAGTAATCGAGAAATTCCGGCGGCGGCAGCGGCCGGCCGTTCTCCAAATCCCACAGGCTCAGCAAGGGGCTGTCCCCCGATTTGCCGAGCGGACCGAACAGCATTTTCGTCCCGCTTTTCGCCAACAGCGCCAGCCGCTTTCGGTCCGCGCTGAGTACGAAGTTCAAATAGCCGATGGGGTTCGGGAATTCGAAGAGCGCTGTCGCCTCGGATACGCACCACACGACGACGGACGCGCCCGTAATCGCCACGAGTCGTTCGCTATCGGAAAGCCAAGCGATGCCATTGGGCGCGGACATATAACGCTCGCGACCGGACGCGTCGTCGAACGGGTCGGTAGAACCCAGCATTTTCGAGAGTTGGCCGCTTTCGACATCCCAAATGCGGATCGCCGCGGCGTTGCCCGAAGCGGTGGCCAATCGTTTCCCATCAAGGCTGAGCGCCAGTGTCGAGGCGCGGATCTCCGCGAGCGGATTCAACGCGTTTCGTCGCGCCGGCATATCCCAGACGCCGACGTTGCCGTTGGCGTAGAGCGCAGCCAGACGCGCGCCGTCCGCGCTCCAACTCATGTTCCGCAACGAGCCGACCGCAACCGCGTCGGTGGCCGGTAACGTCAGGAGTTCCTCGCCATTCGCCGCAAACCAGATTCGCGTGGATTGTTCCGCCGATCCGTATGCGTATTCGGTCGCCACGCACCATGCGCCGTCCGGACTCCACGCGATATCCGCGTGCTGGATCCGCGCGTTCGGCGGAAAACGCCATAATTCCTTGCCGGTAGCGGCGTCGATGATTCTGCTGGCGTCCTCGCACGCGACCGCGATCCGTTCGCCATCCGGGCACCATGCCGCGTCGTAGATTCGCGCCGGCGAACGCAGCGTGGATACTTCCTGTCCGTCGAGCGCGTCGTCCACCCGAACATCCCAGATTTTGACGCTGGTATGGCCGCGCTTCTCCGCGATACGATCGATACGGACCGCGGAATACTTCAATGACCCGGTCAGGCCCGCCCCCGTCGCCAGTCGGAAGCCGTCGGGGCTCCAGGCCAGGAACGGCCCGGGGTCCGTCGAACGATGGCCTTCGAGCGTCAGCGACAGACGCCCGTCAGACGCGTCGTAGACAGCGACGTTTCCGCTACCGCCTCGTTTCGCCAATCGTGCGCCGTCGGGACTCCATGCGACGATGCCGCCGCCCACGGCGAACTCGCCGACGCTCGCTCCCTGCGCCCCCGTGGCCGTATCCCAAATCTCGCACGCGTGTTCGAGAGCGACGGCCAATAACCGGCTATCCGGGCTCCAGGTCGCGCAACGCACTGTGCGTGCCGGCCCGAAGGTCTGGAGGGCGTGTCCGGTATCGGCGTCCCACACCCGCACGCCGTTCGCGCATGTCGCGATCCGTTTGCCGTCGGGGCTCCAGGCGATGTTCGCCCACGCGCTCTCCGCGAGGGTCAACGAGAGGGCGGCGGTCTCGATGTCCCACACACCGCTCGAATCGGAGGTTTGTATGGCCAAGCGACGACCGTCGGGGCTGAACGCCAACGACACGGCCATTTTGACCGATATCGTCTTCAACACTGCGCCATCCGATGCGTTCAAGATGGCGACGTTCGGTAACAGGCCGCCGACGGCGACGCGACTGCCGTCGGGACTGAAGGCGATAGTCAATGCGTTGGTGAATCGATCGTTGGACCAGATGCGCTCGCCGGTCGATGCGTCCCAAACGGTCGTCGGGCCATTGTCCGAGCCGGTGGCGAGACGCGTACCGTCGTTGTTCCAGGCGGCACACGTGGGCGTGGTGTGTTCGGTGTCGTATCGGAGGGCGAGGCGCAGTCGCGACCGCCAAATCGCTTGCCGCAACGCGCGGTCGGCGGCGAACTCCGCGGGTTCGCCATGCCGCAGCGTGGCGTCGAGCGCTTGCATGCCGAGCAGAATGCCGCGTTCCGGATCGTGAGCGACCGCTTCCGCCGAAAGCGCGCCGAGCAGTTGCGCACGAAGCGAATGCGGGTTTTCGGAGTGGGTCATGTCGGTCGTTCCCTGCGATGCGTGGATGCCTCGTCTCGACGGTGACCTGGGAGCTGCAACGCTCCCATTCGCGAGGACTCTTCTACTTGGACGCCGAGTTTGACGCGTATTCGATTTCGAACGCGCTTGCGCTGGTCGGGCCGAGCGTGAGCTCGGCGGCGCGTGCCGTCCGGCTTAGCGCCCTTCGTGATGGTGTTGACGTCGGAAGCGACGCGGCCCGGACAGCGCACGGGTCGGTTGCGAAAACCTTCTTCGGGCCGAAGGGGCGCTCGATGCGCCTCCGGTCTCAGCGGTATGCCACCGCCACGATATAAAACTTCTGCAGCCCGCCCGGCAGCATCGCTTCGAATTCGTCGTCGATGCGTTTTTTGAGCATCGCTTTCGCCAGCGGCGAGTCGATGCTGATCCAGCCTTGTTTGGCGTCGGTTTCGTCGGGGCCGACGATGCGGTAGCGGCTGATCTCGCCGGTAACGGCGTGTTCCACTTCGACGCGGGCGCCGAAGAACACGGTGTCCGGGGCGCTCGGCGCGTCTTCGACCACGCGCAGGTGCTGCAGGCGTTTGCCGATGTAGCGCACGCGGCGGTCGATTTCGCCGAGTTGTTTCTTGCGATAGGTGTATTCGGCGTTTTCCGAACGATCGCCCTCGGCCGCGGCGGCGGCGAGGGCTTTGACCACTTCGGGGCGGCGCACGCGCCAGAGTTCGTCGAGCTCGGCTTTCAGCCGGTCGTGGCCCTCGCGGGTGATGAGGGCCGTGCTCTTTTCGGCGGGCGGCCGCCAACGCGACATCGTGCGGTCCGCGCGACGATTACTGTTTGTCGGCCGAACGCTTCAACGTGGCGCCGTCGAGATTCACGCTGTCGGCGGAGACCACTTCGAGTTTGCGGTCGTTCTCGCCCTTGCTGTTGGGATCGAGCGTGATCTTCTTGCCGCCTTTTTGCATCGTCCAGGTGCCGTCGACGGTGTTGCCGTCGATGGTCAACACGTACGTGCCTTCGGCGGTGACCTCCAGCGCGGTGCCGCCGTCGGCGTAACGGCCGGCGAAGGCTTTGGCGTCGAAGGTCGGCGCGGCGGCGATCGGCGTGGAGCGGTCTTCGATCACCACAGCGTCGGTGCCGGGCACGGGCTTCGGCGGTTCCGGCGCCGCGACTTTTTCGTCGATCACAGGTTCGGCAACGGCGGGTTCGGCGACGGCGGTCGCGGCATCGGCTGCGGCGGCTTCGGCCGATGCGGCTTCGGCTTCTTCGGCGGCGTCTTTCTGGCAACCGGTGGCGAGCAGGGCGAGCATCAGCGCGGAGCACAGCAGCGGAGCGGATTTACGAGCGTAAGGTGCGGTCATGGTTGGAGTCTCTTTGAGTAGTGAGGCGAAGCGTGGCGCGCGATGCGCGAGCGGATCAGCGGCGGCCGCCGAAAATGCTGCCCAGCAAGCCGCGCAGGATTTGTTTGCCGATTTGATTGCCGACCGTGCGTGCGGTCTGTTTGGCCATGGTTTCCACCATGCCCTGGCGACGTTTGGTGCCGAACACCGCATCTTTCACCGATTGGCCGAGGCCGCCTTCTTCGGCGTCGTCTTGTTCGCGGGTGCGGGCGGGCGGGGCTTTGGCTTGTTCGGCGGCGGTTTCGACTTTTTTCGCCAAGGTTTCGGCGGCGGATTCGCGATCGATGCGAGTGTCGTATTTGCCGCCGACCGGGCTGCCGGCGCGCACTTGAGCGCGTTCGGATTCGATGATGGCGCCCATCCGGCAGCGCGGCGGCGCGATCAATGTGCGCTCGACCGGCATCGGGATGCCTTTGTCCTGCAGCGTGGAGACCAGCGCCTCGCCGGTGCCCAGTTCGCCGATGGCTTTCGCCACGTCCAGCGCCGGATTGGCGACGAAAGTCTGCGCGGCGGTCTTCACCGCTTTCTGATCGCGCGGCGTGAACGCGCGCAGCGCATGCTGGAAGCGGTTGCCGAGCTGGCCGAGGATTTCGTCCGGCACGTCGTCGGGAAACTGCGAGCAGAAATACACGCCCACGCCCTTCGAACGAATGATGCGCACCACTTGTTCGATACGGTGCTGCAGCGCCGCCGGCGAATCGTCGAACAGCAGATGCGCTTCGTCGAACACGAACACCAGCTTGGGTTTTTCCAAGTCGCCCACTTCCGGCAGATTCTCGAACAACTCCGACAGCAGCCACAGCAGGAAGCTCGAATACAGTTTCGGCTTCAGAATCAATTGATCGGCGGCGAGGATATTCACCACGCCGCGGCCGTCTGTGGTCGTGCGCATCAGGTCGCTGAGTTCCAGCGCCGGTTCGCCGAAGAACATCTCGGCGCCTTCCTGCTCCAAACGCAGCAATGCGCGCTGGATCGCGCCGATCGACTGCGTACTGACCAAGCCGTAGCTGGTGGAGATGTCCTTGCGTTCGTCGGCGACGAGGCCGAGCAGGGCGCGGAGGTCTTCCAGGTCGAGCAGCAGCAGGCCGCGGTCATCGGCCAGTTTGAACACGATATCGAGCACGCCGGACTGGGTGTCGTTCAGTTCGAGGATGCGGCCGAGCAGGGTCGGGCCCATCTCGCTGACGGTGGTGCGTACGGGATGGCCGTTTTTGCCGTACAGGTCCCAGAACACCACCGGAGCGGCTTCGTTGCGATACTCGGGGTTACCCATCAGCGCCAGACGCTGCTGGATCTTCTCGTTCATCGCCCCGGGCAGCGCCAGGCCCGCCACGTCGCCTTTCACGTCGGCCAGGAACACCGGCACGCCGATCCGCGAGAAGTTCTCGGTCAGGGTCATCAGGGTGACGGTCTTGCCGGTGCCGGTGGCGCCGGCGATCAGCCCATGGCGGTTGCCGAACTTCGGCAGCAGGTGCACGTTGCCGCTGTCGGCGGTGGTCACCGCCTTGCCGACCAGAATGGGGTCCATGAACGATCCTCGGATGTGGTCCGCCGATTTTATGCGGGAATGCCCCGCGCGGTCCCGTTCGCGGGCGGGTTGAGTCCGTGCCGAGGCCGGCTTCCGGCGGTTGCCGCCGCCGGCCCGCGCGGCTACCCTGCAGGCCCACGTCGACCCGTCCGCAGTAAATGCCTCTTTTCGCTCCGATGTCCGGGCGCCTCGCCCGCGCCGTTCTGTTCCCCGTCGCCGCCTGGCTGGCCCTGTCGATGCTCCCCGCGCAAGACGCCAACGCGCAATCCCGCCGCGAGCGCGACATCGAAGCGCTGAAAATGAAGATGGCAGGGGCCGAAGGCCGCTACCGCGATGCGCTGGTCAAAGTGCGCAACGCCGACCCCAACGGCCTGTTGGAGAGCAATTCGGCGCTGGAGGACATGGAAGACGTCATCGACGCCTGCACCAAGCTCAAGGGCTGCCCGATCTCGACCCTGCTCGCCAGCTACAAGCGCCTGCTGAAGACCGAAGCGGATGCGCAGGTGCGCCAGGACGACGACGGCGGCGAGGGCGACGACGACGAAGTGGGCGAATTGCCGACCGGCAACGTGCCGCAATCGGCCGAAGCCGCGGCCTTGCTGACCGCCGACGGCGAGCGTTTCGTGCGCATGGTGCAGATGAACCCCGCGGTGCAGGCCGGCATCCGCCGTTGGCTGACCGACATGCGCGTTTCGCTGATCCAGAGCCACGAGAACTACCAATACCTGCGCTATCAAATGTCGCCCGCATTCCAGCGCAACGGCCTGCCGGAAGCGCTGCTGTTCGGCATCATGGCGAAGGAATCCACCGGTCGCGTGCACATCGGTTCGCGCGCGGGCGCCGTCGGGTTGTTGCAGTTCATGCCCGCCACCGGCCGTCGTTTCGGCCTGGGTCCGGACGGCACCGGCTTCGATACGCGCTACGACCCGCGGATGTCCGCCGAAGCCGCGGCGGCGTATCTCAACGAGCGTTATTCCGAGTTCGGCAACAACATCGAACTGTGGTTGGCGGCTTACAACGGCGGCGAAGGCCGCGCGGCGCGCGTGTACCGCGAATCCGGCGGCCGCAATTTCTGGGACGAAGACGTTTACAACCAATTTCCGGCCGAAACCAAGGACTACGTGCCGATGGTGATCGCCGCGGCGTGGTTGTATCTGCACCCCAAGGAATACGGTTTGACCTTCCCGAAAGTGGACGCCAAGCCGGCGACGATCAAACTGGCGCGGCCGACCACCATCTACGAACTCACGATCTGCCTGGGCAACGGCGGCACCCGCGATGGTTTCATGCGCGCGCTGCGCAATCTCAACCCGCGTTACGAAGCCGACGGCTGGATTCCCTCAGGCACGTATCTCAACGCGACCGTGCAGATCGCCGGGTTGTACGCGCGCAACTGCGTGCAAGGGCCGCGCGTGGAGTTGGCGAAGCAATTGGTCGCCAGCGATCCCAGCAGCGCGATCGTCCGTATCGGCGATATCGAAACCACGCCGATGACGGCGACGGGCGTGGACGGAACCGCGGTGCCCGCAGGCGCGAGCGGCGACGCCTCGAGCAAGCCGCAGGACAAGCCCAAGCCGAAACCCGAAGTCAAACCGAAACCCGAGGCCAAGCGCGTGAAACAGCACAAGGTCGCGCGCGGCGACACCTTGATGTCGATTTCGCGCAAATATTCCTGCGACCTCGGCGATCTGGCCAAGGCCAACGGCATCAAGGGCCCGCGTTATTCGGTGAAACTCGGGCAGCGCATCCAATTGAAGGGTTGTCGCGACTGAGTGTTTTCGATCTATTCGCCGATCATATTCGGATTCTATACTGCGAGCAGTCGCGATAATTTCGGATATCGGATCCAAGAACGGCGGGCGTGAGCCCGCCGTTTTCGTTTGATCGACTACCGTTTCGATTAAATAATTTTTTATGGGTTGAACGAATTTTATAGATTTACGAACAGCTAAATATGGGAGAGAACAGTAGATGCGTCTTTTGGATTATTTACTTCAGCGTTCCCGCGAGACTTCGGGACTACCCTATGGTTAGTGCAATTTCCTATGGATGCCGCCAAATCGTGTTGGAATTTGTCGCTATATGCCATGATCAATTT
>JAGNNB010000130.1 GCA_017990865.1 Lysobacteraceae bacterium | reverse complement strand
GTTGATCGTCCAATAGAACGCGTCGTAGACGATCTTCGCCAGATGCTTGTTGTTCTGCGTGAACTGATCGCCGACGAACGAGGACACCAAGGGCTTGATGCCGCCGGAGCCCAATGCGATAAGAAAGAGACCGGTGTAGAACCCGGTGCGGTTGCTTTCGAATGCCGCCAAACACGCGTGACCCACGCAATACAACAGCGAGAGCCAGAAAATCGTGTTGTATTTGCCGAAGAAACGGTCCGACAGCCAGCCGCCGAGCAGCGGAAAAAAATACACGCCGATCACGAAGCTATGGAAGACTTCCTTGGCCATGCCCTCGCGGTCGGCTTCGGGCAGATACGCCAGCAGCACGCTACCGGTCAGGAACGACACCAGGATGTTGCGCATCCCGTAGAAACTGAAGCGCTCGCAGGCCTCGTTGCCGATAATGTAGGGAATCTGCTTCGGCATTTTCGTCGAAGCGTCTTGAGCGGCGCGCTCGCGGGCGTCTGCGTGGGCGGTCATCGGGTCGAAATCCCCTGATTCGGTGCTGGAAAGGGCGGTGGCTCGGGCGCGGCGAGATACGGACGAAGCGCGAGCTCGGCGCGGACGGCTGAGGGTACCCGAATTCGTCGCGTCGATGCCCGAAAAACCGGCGATCGGCTCAGTCGCCGGTCATCCGCAGCGATGCGGGCGCGGATCGGCTGGCCCAGAGTTACGGCGCATGGTGTCCGCTGACCTCACGGCCATTCGCTAAGTCCCTCGCGCGCATACAGCGTCGCGAACGATGGCCGCGCGGCCATTGCGCTCGCCAGCGCCGCAAGATGCGGCCACGTCGTGGCAGGCCTGGGCGTGTTGCGCGACCACCGCATCAGCATGGTCAGATAGAAATCGGCCGCGCTGGGCGCCGCGCCGAGCACGTACGGGCCGTGCGCGGCGAGATGCGCGTCGATCCGCGCCCAATGCGCGCCGAGACGCTCGTCCAGCCGTTCGCGCACCGCATCGGCCTGCGCGTCGCCCGCGGGCTCGTGCGGATACCACCAGTGCCGCAGCAACGGTTGCACCATGTTCGCGAGATTGAACATCCACTGCAGATAAGCCGCGCGCGACGGATCGCCTGCGGCCGGCGCCAACCCCGCCTGCGGGAATGCCTCCGCCAGATGCATCGCCATCGCCGCCGCTTCGTAATGCGGATGGCCGTCGATCGACAACGTCGGCACCACGCCGTTCGGATTCATCGCCAAATACTCCGGACGCTTATGCTCGCCCGACGCGGTATCGACCTTCACCAAGGTATGCGGCGCATCGGTTTCGATCAGCAGCCAATGCACCAGCAAGCTGGCCGAACCGGGCGAATAGAACAGCGTATACATGCGAATTCCGCTCCTGAATTGTCGTCGAAATTGTCGTCGAAACCGGCGTCGAAACCGGCGCAGGCCGTATCTTCGCACAGGTCGCATCGCGTACCGCTTCGCCCACGCGGGCGAAGCGCATACGACGCGGCGGCGAACGACCTGATCGCCGCAACCGGCATGGCGCGGGCGGGCGGCGCGCGGCACAATCGCGACTCGCCCTCGCCCAGACTCACGCCAATGCCCTCGCCCCTGCGTCTCGCCGCCGCGCTGATTCCGATCCTTTCCATCGCTCTGACCCACACCCTGCCGGCGCACGCCGCGAAGCGCGACGATGCGCTGTCCACGCTCGCCGAACGCAGCAGTTATGCGCGCACCGGCCGTTACGACGAAACCATCGCGCTGTGCGCTGCGTTCGCGGTGCGCTATCCCGAACGCGTGCGTTGCATCGACTTCGGAGTCACGCCCGAGGGCCGGCCGATGAAAGCGCTGGTGGTCACCGCCACCGGCGCGTTCGAACCCGCCGCCGCGCGCGCGGACAAGCGCCCGGTGCTGTTGATCCAAGGCGGCATCCATGCCGGCGAAATCGACGGCAAGGACGCGGGCTTTTTGGCGTTGCGCCAGATCCTCGAAGGCAAGGCCGCGCGCGACGCGCTGGAGAAGCTGGTGCTGATCTTCGTGCCGGTGTTCAACGTCGACGGCCACGAGCGCTTCAAAGCCTGGAACCGACCCAATCAAAACGGCCCGGCGGAAATGGGCTGGCGCACCACCGCGCAAAACTACAATCTCAACCGCGATTACGTGAAAGCCGACGCGCCGGAAATGCGGGCGATGCTTGCGCTGGTGAACGCCTGGGATCCGATCGCGACGGTGGATCTGCACGTTACCGACGGTGCGAAGTTCGAGCACGATATTTCGATCATCGTCGAGCCCATCGACGCGAGCGACACAGGGCTCCGCGTCGCCGGTCGAACCTTCCGCGACGAGACCATCGCGGCGCTGACGAAGCAGGGCTCGCTGCCGGTGCCGTTCTACCCCTCGTTCGACGTCAACGACGACCCCACATCCGGTTTCACCCATGGTGTGGCGACGCCGCGGTTCTCCACCGGCTATTTTCACCTGCGCAACCGCTTGGGCATGCTGGTGGAAACGCATTCGTGGAAGGATTACCCGACCCGCGTGCGGATCACGCGCAATACCTTCGTCGCCGCAGTCGAATCGACGGCGAATCACGGCGCGCGATGGCGCGCGCTGGCGGACGAAGCCGACCGCGCATCGAGCGCTTTGGGCGGGCGATCCGTCGCGCTGGATTACGTCACGTCTAAAAACAGCCGCATCATCGACTTCCGCGGCTACGCCTACACGCGTACGCCGTCGGAAGTCTCCGGCGCGACGATGACGCGCTACGACGACACCAAGCCGCAAATTTGGAAACTGCCGCTGCGCGACGAGATCGCGCCCGGCCGTACGGTCGCCGCGCCGAAGGCCGGCTATCTGGTGCCGGCCGCGCATGCGGACATGGTCGCGCGCAAACTCGCGGCGCACGGCATCGAATTCTCGCGTTTGGAACGCGCGCTCGCGACGACGCGCGTCGAAGGTTTTCGCGCCGAAAAAACGACCTACGCCGCCTCCACCGTCGAAGGCCACCATCGTTTGACGGTGGAAGGACGCTGGGCGCCCGAGAATCGCGATATCGGCGCGGGCGCGTTGTTCGTCCCCATCGCGCAAGCGAAAGCGCGTCTGGTCGTGGCCATGTTGGAACCGCAGGCGCCGGATTCGATCCTGGCCTGGGGCGGTTTCAACAACGCCTTCGAGCAGAAAGAGTACATGGAAGACTACGTCGCCGAAGAGGTGGCGCGCGAGATGCTCGCGAAAGACCCGACGTTACGCGCGGAGTTCGAACGCAAATTGAAGGACGACGCCGGATTCGCCGGCGACCCCGCGCAGCGCCTGGAATTCTTCTACCGTCGGCACAGCGCTTGGGACGAACGATTCGGCCTGTATCCGATTTTTCGGATCGATACCGCACCTTGATCGCGTCGCCGCGACGCGCTTAACCCGCGCTCAAGCCCCGCTCAACCTACGCCCGATTCCAAGGCTTCCCAGCGCGCATAGGCGTGTTCGAGTTCGGCCTGCCATTCGGCGAGGCTTCGTTCGTGCGCCGACACCGCATCGCGCGCCTGCGCGAAGAACCCTGGCGCATGCATCGCGTCCGTCGCCGCCGCGATGCGCGTTTCGAGGTCTTCGATGCGTTGCGGCAGCGTTTCCAGTTCGCGCACTTCTTTGTAGCTCAGCTTGCGTTTCGGCGCGGGCGCCGAAGTCGCCGAATCGTTCGCGGCATTCGTCGCAGCGGTATTCGTCGCCGACCCTTTGGCGACCGGCTTCTCGGACGCTGCCGCTTCCGACGCGGGCCGTTGACGCAGCCAATCGCTGTAACCGCCGACGTACTCGCCGACGCGACCGCCCTCCTCCATCGCCAAGGTCGATGTGACGACATTGTCGAGAAAGTCGCGATCATGGCTGACCAACAGCAAGGTGCCCGGGTAGTCGGCCAACAACTCTTCGAGCAATTCGAGGGTTTCGACATCCAAATCGTTGGTCGGTTCGTCCATCACCAACAGATTCGACGGTTGCGCAAACAGTTTGGCGAGCAAGAGCCGGTTACGCTCGCCGCCGGACAATCGCGTGATCGGCGCGCGCGCGCGCTCCGGCGTGAACAGAAAATCCTGCAGATACCCGATCACGTGTTTGTGCTTGCCGTTGATCTCGACCGAATCCTTGCCTTCGGCCACGTTCTCGATGGCGGTCCAGTCTTCGCGCAGGGTCGAGCGATACTGGTCGAAATACGCCACCTGTAATTGCGTGCCGACCCGCATTTCGCCCGACTGCGGCGTCAATTCGTTCAACAGCAGTTTCAGCAGCGTGGTTTTGCCGCTGCCGTTGGCGCCGATCAGACCGATGCGATCCCCGCGCAGAATCGTCGTCGAAAAATCGCGCACGATCGCGCGTTCGCCGTAACCGAAGCTCAGATGCTTCGCTTCGGCGACTTTCTTGCCCGACGACACGGCTTGCGCGACTTCCATTTTCACGTCGCCGGTCTGTTCGCGGCGCGCGGCGCGCTCGTTGCGCATCGTCTTCAGTCGCCGCACGCGGCCTTCGTCGCGCGTACGCCGGGCCTTGATGCCCTGACGAATCCAGACTTCCTCCTGCGCCAGCATTTTGTCGAAACGCGCGTTTTCCTGCGCTTCGGCGTGCAATCTCTCGTCGCGACGACGTTGATAATTTTCCCAGTCGCCCGGCCAACTGGTGAGTTTCCCGCGATCGATTTCGACGATGCGCGTGGCGAGTTGACGCAGGAATCGACGGTCGTGGGTCACGAACAGCAACGCGCCGTTCCAGGCTTTCAGAAAGCCTTCGAGCCAATCGATCGCCGCGATATCGAGATGATTGGTCGGCTCATCGAGCAGCAGCAGATCGGGCGCGGACACCAGCGCGCGCGCCAACAACACGCGGCGTTTCATGCCGCCCGAAAGCTGCGCGAAATCCGCATCGCCGTCGAGCGCGAGGCGATCCAGCGTTTCGCCGACGCGCTGGTCGAGCGACCATGCGCCGGCCGCCTCGATCGCGGTCTGCACCCGCGCGAGCGCCACGGTGTCGACCGTTTCGTCATGGATGCGATGGTGGTACTCCGCCAGCAGTGCGCCGAGTTCGCCCAAACCGTCGGCGACCACATCGAACACGCTGCCCTTCGCGCCGGCCGGCACTTCCTGCTCCAAACGCGCGATGCGCGTGCCGGTTTCGCGACGAATATCGCCGTCGTCGGGCTTGATCTCGCCCGCGAGCAAACGCAGCAGCGTGGATTTGCCCGCGCCGTTGCGACCGATGAGCGCGACCCGCTCGCCCGGTTCGATCGAGAAATCCACATGGTCCAGCAGCAGCGGGCCGCCGACGCTGTAATCGACGGCGTTGAAAGTGATGATCGGCATGGCGTCAGTGTAACGGGTCGCGCCTACGCTTGGCGCGGGCCGTGCGGCGCGCTACGGCGATCAAGAACTGCAGGACAGCATCGAACAGCCCGCGCGCGTACGCGCCCAGTCCGGCCGTTTCGCCGCGTAACGCTCGCGTCCCGGCTGCGAGTCGTACGGGCGACGCAGTATGTCGAGCAATTCGGTCACGCCTTCGAAGTCGCCGCGCTCGGCGCGGTCGATCGCCTCTTGCGCCAAGTAATTGCGCAAGACGTAGACCGGATTGGCGGTCCGCATCCGCGCGCGGCGTTGGGCATCGGTGTCCGCATTGATCGCAGTGCCTGTCGAATCGTGGGACGAACCGCCGTCTTCGCCGACTCGCCGCGCGTAGGTGTGCAGCCACGCCAGCCAACGTTCGCGCTGCGCGTCGCGCTTCGTCGCATCGTAAAACGCTTCGCGCAACGCATCGAACGCGCTTTCGGCATCCGCGACGGCGAGATCGAGTTCGGTCAACGCCGAAAACGTCAGCGTCATATCGGCCTCGCTGTCGTGCATCAGCGCGTACAACTCGCGGATCGCCGCCACGTCGTCGTCGCGGCATTCGCGCAGCCCCAGTTTGCGCGCGGTGTTGTCGCGCTCGGCGGCCGTGTACGCGACGCCAAAACGTTCGATCCCCTCGCGCAGCGCTTCCGCATCGGCGAACAACGGCGACAGCGCCTGCGCGAGTCGGCCGAGATTCCACCGCACGATCGCCGGCTGCCATCCGAAGCGATAGCGCTTGCCCTGCGCGTCGGTGGTGTTCGGCGTCCAATCCGGATCGTAGTCTTCGATCCAACCGTAGGGACCGTAATCGATGGTCAACCCGAGAATCGACATATTGTCGGTATTCATCACGCCATGCACGAAACCCACGCGCATCCATTCGGCGACCATGCGCGCGCTACGCTCGCAAATCTGTCCAAACCATTCGGCGTCGCGCGCGCGCGGGTCGGCGATCTCCGCCAATTCGGGGAAATCGCGGTCGATCGCGAAATCGGCCAAGCGGCGAACCAGCGGACTATCGCCGCGCGAAAACGGAAGTTCGAAATGCCCGAAACGCAGGAACGACGGCGCGACCCGGCACACCACCGCGCCCGGTTCGGGCCGCGGGTGACCGTCGTAGAACATGTCGCGAATCACGTCCTCGCCGGTGGCGATCAACGACAGCGCGCGCGTGGTCGGTACGCCGAGATGATGCATCGCTTCGCTGCAGAGAAATTCGCGCACCGACGAGCGCATGACTGCGCGGCCGTCGGCGCTGCGCGCGTACGGCGTCTCGCCCGCGCCCTTCAATTGCAACTCCCAGCGCTTGCCGTCGACGACGGCCTCGCCGAGCGAGATCGCGCGACCGTCGCCGAGTTGCCCGGCCCAATGGCCGAATTGATGGCCGCCGTAATTGCTCGCGTACGGTTCCATTCCGGGCATCAACGCATTGCCCGCCAACGTTCGCAGCCACGGCTCCGAACGCAGTGCGGCTTCGCTCAGTCCCAACAGCGACGCCATGTCCGCCGAATGCGCGACCCAGCGCGGATCGCGCACGGGCGTGGGCGAAACGCGCGACCACAGCGCCGGAACTTGGCGTCGACGCGCGCCCTCCTCGGGGTCGCCGGGCAATTCGTAGAGAAATCGGTTATCGAAATGCATAGCGCACCACGCTCCACAGGCGATGCCGAGCGCACGTCACCACGGCAGCGGCAAGCCGAGCATCGGCCCGAAATACCAATACGCGCCGGCCAGCACCAATACCCACATCAGCATCTTGATGACGAACTTGACGACTTTGATCGCGAAGTAACCGGCGACGATCGCCAGGACCAGGCCGATCCAACTCATGCTGGCGATGTCTTCCATCGGAATCTCCGGTTGCGGCGCAGAAGAAAGCAGGCGCAGAAAAGCGAATCGTGCGAGGGCGCTTCACGCGCCATGCGAGGCGACAGCGGGCCGTTCGACGGGCATGTCGACCGACGAAGCGCGCGCGCCGTAGGTCGGGCGCAAATCGGGATCGAGCGCGACGCGATCGTCGAACACGAAGCAATCGCCGCGATAGCCCGCACCGCCTTCGCGTTCGAAATAGCCGAGGATGCCGCCGTCCAATTGCAGCGCATCCGGAAACCCGTTCGCGCGCATCCACAGCACCGCTTTCTCGCAGCGGATGCCGCCGGTGCAAAAGCCGACGACCGCGGCATCCGCCAACGCCTCGCGATGGGCATCGAGCGCCGCGGGCAATTCGGTGAAATTGTCGATCGGCAGCAGCAGCGCGTCAGCGAAGCTGCCGTAGTCCGTTTCCTCGCGGTTGCGGGTATCGACCAGCGCCAAGCGACGGCCGCTGTCGTCATGGCCTTGCGCGATCCAGCGCCGCAATTCGCTCGGCGACACGGCCGGCGCGCGCGGCGCGTCCAACGGCGAAGCGTCCTCGCGCCGGAACGCGATGATTTCGGCCTTGATCTTCACTTGCAGTTTGGCGATCGGCACCGTCTCGGACCGGCTGAACTTGACTTGGATATCCGCGAAACGCGGATCTTCGCGCGACGACCTCAACCACTCGCCGATGGACGACGGCGCGCCCGCCAGAAACAGGTTCAAAC
>JAGNNB010000129.1 GCA_017990865.1 Lysobacteraceae bacterium | reverse complement strand
CGTGCACGCTGTTCGGCTTCCTGCCGCTCGCGCTCGCGTTCGGCGAAGGCGCGGAAGTGCGCTCGCCGATGGCGATCACCGTGATCGGCGGCCTGCTGGTCTCGACGCTGTTGACCCTGGTCGTGATCCCGGTGGTGTACGATCTGCTCGATCGCCGTTCGGACGACGACTACGTGCGCCGCGCCAAGCGCCAGCGCGAATTGATCGAGTCCGGAATCGACGGTTCCGCGGAGGAGGGCGTGCGAGCATGAGCGTCGCCGAATTCAGCATCAAACGTCCCGTCACCACGGTGATGTTTTTCGTGTCGATGTTCGTGATCGGTTTGATCGCGGCGGTGCGCTTGCCGCTGGAGGCCTTCCCTTCGTTGACGTTCCCTGGCATTTTTCTGCAGTTGCCCTACAGCGGTTCGACGCCGGAAGAGGTCGAACGCAATGTGCTTCGGCCGGTGGAGGAAGCGGTTTCGACGATGGCCGGCATCAAGCGCATGGACGGCAGCGCGCGCGCCGACGGCGCGTCGATGTTCATCGAATTCACCGATTGGGAACGCGACGCATCGATCGCCGCGTCCGAGGCGCGCGAGCGTATCGATGCGATCCGCGATCAGTTGCCGGACGACTTGCAGCGTTACCTTGTCCTGAAATTCTCGACGTCCGACGAACCGATCCTCAAAGTCCGTCTGGCCAGCGGCCGCGATTTGACTCGCGAATACGACATGATCGACCGCGAATTCAAGCGTCGGATCGAGCGCGTGCCCGGCGTGGCCCGCGTGGACATTCTCGGCGCACCGCCGAACGAAGTCGAAATCGCCATTTCGCAAGATCGCCTGAACGCGCACGGCGTCGGTCTGAACGAGCTTAACATGCGTTTGCGCGACGCCAATTTTTCGGTGTCGGCCGGACAAATCAATGATGGCGGACAGCGTCTGCGCGTGCAGCCGGTCGGCGAAATTTCCGATTTGCAGCAGTACCGCGACATCGTGATCGACGGGAAGGGCACGCGCTTGGGCGATATCGCCGATGTGCGTCTGAAACCCGCGCGCATGGACATGGGCCGTCGATTGGACGGTCGTCCGGCGGTGGGTCTCGATATTTTCAAAGAGCGCAGCGCCAATCTGGTCGAGGTTTCTCGCCTGGCACTGAAAGAAGTCGAAGCCATCGGTGCCGATCCCGCGCTCCAAGGTGTGCAGGTCAAAGTGGTCGATGATCAGGGCGAAGCGGTCACCGGCTCGTTGATCGAGTTGGCGGAAGCCGGATTGGTCGGTTTGTTGCTGTCGATCCTCGTGCTGTATTTCTTCCTGCGCCACTGGCCGTCCACTTTGATGGTGACGTTGGCGATTCCGATTTGCTTCGTGATGACCCTCGGTTTCATGTACTTCGCCGGGGTCACGCTGAATATCCTGACGATGATGGGGCTGCTGCTCGCGGTGGGCATGTTGGTGGACAACGCCGTCGTGGTGGTGGAGAGCATCTATCAAGAGCGGGAGCGCACGCCGGACAAACCCCTGCAGGCGTCGTTGATCGGGACGCGCCACGTCGCGATCGCCCTATCAGCCGGTACGCTGTGCCATTGCATCGTGTTCGTGCCGAACATGTTCGGCGATCGCAACATGATCAGCATTTTCATGACCCAGATCGCGATCACGATCTCGGTCTCGCTGCTGGCGTCGTGGCTGGTCGCGGTGAGCTTGATTCCGATGATTTCCGCGCGCTTGAAGACGCCACCGACGCTGCGCAACGAACGCGGGTTGATTCCTCTGATGCAGCGCAAGTACGCCGGCTTCCTGCGGTGGACGCTCGAGCATCGCGGTTGGAGTCTCGTCGGCATTCTCGTCATCGTCGCGGTGAGTTTCGTGCCGATGACGAAGACGAAAACCAATATGTTCGGCGGCGAGGAGGGCGGCGAAACCAACATCTTCTACCAATGGAACGGCGCCTACACCAAGGAGCAGATGTCGGACGAGATATTGAACATCGAACGCTTCCTCGACACCAATCGCAAGAAGTATCGGATCGAGCAGATCTATTCGTTCTACAGCGAACAAGGCTGGGGCGGTACGCAAGTCAAATTCGATACCGATAAACCCGACGAGACCAAAAAGCTGGTAGAGGCCATTCGCGAGGCGATGCCGAAGTCCGCGCGCGCCAATATCGGCATCGGCAACCAGGGCGGCCCGGGCGGAGGCGGCGGTAACGGCATCGCCCAAAACGTGCAGGTGCAGTTGGTCGGCGATTCTTCCGAAACCTTGCACGAGATGGCCGAGAATGTGCTGCCGATCCTCTCGCAGCGCAAAGAACTGCGCGACGTGCGCGTGAACGTCGGCGACCAGAACAGCGAGTTGGCGGTCCGCGTCGATCGCGAGCGCGCGGCTTCGTTCGGATTCAGCGCCGAGCAGGTGTCGCAGTTCGTCGGCTTGGCGCTGCGCGGTGCGCCGTTGCGCGAGTTCCGCCGCGGCGATACCGAAGTGCCCGTCTGGGTGCGTTTCGCCGGGGCCGAGGATTACGGCGTGGCCGATATCGCCTCGTTCACGGTGCGTGCGCCGGACGGCCGCACCGTGCCGTTGCTTGCGATGGTGGACGTGAACGTCGAGGCCGCCGCGACCGAGGTGCAGCGTTCCAATCGTCAAACCACGCTGACGATTCAGGCCAATCTTGCCGACAAAGTGGCGATGCCCGAAGCGCGGAAGGCGATGGAAGATGCGTTGAAAGGCGTGTCCTTCCCCGCCGGCTACAGTTACTCGTTCGACGGCGGCGGCTTCCAGCAGGACGACGAAGCGGCCTCGCAGATGTTCATGAATCTGGCGATCGCGCTGATCATGATCTACGTGGTGATGGCGTCGGTGTTCGAGTCGTTGCTGTTCCCCATCGCGATCCTGAGCGGGGTGGTGTTCTCGGTGTTCGGCGTGTTCTGGTTGTTCTGGATCACCAGTACCGAGTTCAACGTCATGGCCTTCATCGGCATTTTGGTGCTGATGGGCGTGGTGGTGAACAACGGCATCGTGATGATCGAACACATCAATAATCTGCGACGGCGCGGCATGTCGCGCACCGATGCGCTGGTGGAAGGCAGTCGCGAGCGATTGCGCCCGATTCTGATGACGATGGGCACCGCGATTCTGGCGATGGTGCCGATCGCGATGGGCAATACCGCGATGGCCGGCGGCGGTCCGCCGTATTTCCCGATGGCGCGCGCGATCGCGGGCGGCTTGGCGTTCTCGACCGTTGTGAGCCTACTCTTCCTGCCGACTATCTACGCGATGCTCGACGATCTGCGCACGCGCACGATGGCGATCGTGCGTCGCGCGACCGCTCGCCGCGGCGACGGGCGACGCCCGCCCGATGCGGCGTCGGTGGCCGCGCTCGCGGCGGTCGTCGAGGATTGATCGAGGACTAAGCGAAATCCCACAGCAAGGCTTATCGCAGCGCGTCAAGCGAAGCGATGCGGTAAGCCGATGTCGTCTCGATCGTTTCGATCGTTGTTCGGAGCGTTTGGCCTTCGGGAATGCGCGGAGCGGACCTCGGCGACGCGCGAGGCTGAGTCTCGCGAATACGTGAGCTCAGCCGATCAACGTTTTGATCATTTTTGCGCCGCCGGTCCACACGCCGATGGCGGTCCCCATGCTGGTGAGGAAGAAGTTCAGCAGGGTGCGGGCGACGCGATTGCGCCACCAGCCTTTCACACTTTGCAGATCGTCGCGCAGGCTCATGAAGTCGGCGTAAGTGGGCTTGCGCACCCAGGCTTCGACCAGGGCGCTGAGCGTTCCGGACGCGAGCGCGGGATGCAGCGGCGTGATCGGCGAGGCGACGAAGGCGGTGAGGATGCTCAGCGGGTGGCCGCCCGCGACCAAACAGCCCAAGGCGCCGAGCGCGCCGGTGACCAACACCCATTGCAGCACCAGATCGCTGCCGACCTCGAAACCGCCGCGCCAAAAACCCCAGACGAACCCGCCCAGCACGAACGTCGCCAGCAGCAGCGTGAACCACGGGAACGACGATTTCTGTTTGACCGCTTCGAGTTCCGCTTTGATCGGCGCGGCCTCGCCGTCGTCTTCGGCCAGATGCTTGGCCATGCCCTGCAAATGCCCGGCGCCGACCACCGCCAACACCTCGCGCGGCCCGATTCCCGCATCGGCGGGATGGTCCAGCGCGATCTCGCGCAAACGCGTCGCCATGTAGCGGTCGCGCTCGGCGATCACCGTTTCGTACAAAGCGGGGCTTTCGGACGCGAATTCGCTGAAACTCGATTCGAGTATGTCGCCGGCCTTCAGGCTTTCGATCTGCTCGTCCGAGACTTCCTCGTCGCCCAGCAGCGAGGCCATGATCCCGGCCGAGACCTTCGTGCGTCCCCACCAGCCCAAGCGCTGCATCGCGCGTTTGAAGGTCAGACCCACGTCGCGGTCGATCAAATGCAGGCCCAGGCCGCGTTCGCGCGCGTCCAGTACGGCGGCTTTGAGTTCCGCGCCGGGCTCGATGCCCAATTGCTCGGCGAGCCGGCGCTGATACGCCGCCAAGCCCAAATTCGCGGCGAAGAGAGCGGCTTTGCCCTCGCGCAGCACTTTCACCAGATCCAGCCGCGCCAACGCGTCGGGATCGGTCAGCGCTTGCGCGCGTTGGGCGTCGAGCTCCACCGCCACGGTGTCGTAAGCGCCGCTGTCGATGGCGGCGCGCACGGCGTCGAGGCTCGCTTTGGACACGTGCGCGGTGCCGAGCAGGGTGTAGCGCACGCCGTAGCGTTCGACGATCTGATGCGGCTGGTCGTGCAACGGGTCCAGCGATGGCGGTGCGTCGTCGGGGAGCGTGGCGTCCAAATCGGTGTCGGTCATCGTGACGTCGGGATGGGGGAGGGAACGCCGACCCGCCTGACCGATTCTGTAATCGAATCTCCAGGCGAACGCGACGGAACGCGAAGGATAGACGCTTGGCGGGAAACTGTCTTGCGCCTGGGATTCGCCGGTTTTCATGTTCACGGCGCCCAACGATAGCGAGATGAGCCGATGACGGCTGGGTTCCGAAAGAAGCGGTTCAATCCCGGTAGCGTTTGAGCAAATCGCCGTAAGCGTCGATGCGGCGGTCGCGCAGGAACGGCCAGATGCGGCGGACGTGTTCGCTGCGGGCCATGTCGACTTCGGCCATCAGAATCGTCGGTTCGGTACCCGCTTCGGCGATGAACTCGCCTTGCGGGCCGAGCACATGACTGTTGCCCCAGAAATCGATGCCCGACGCGCCCAGCGGGGAAGCTTCGTGGCCGACGCGATTGCAACTGAGCACCGGCAAGCCGTTCGCGACTGCGTGGCCGCGATGGCTGAGAATCCAGGCGCCGCGTTGGCGGTCTTTTTCGGCCTGTTCATCGGACGGGTCCCAACCGATGGCCGTGGGGTACAGCAGAAGCTCTGCGCCGGCCAGCGCCATCAAGCGAGCGGCTTCCGGATACCACTGATCCCAGCACACCAACACGCCGAGACGGCCCACTGAGGTGTCGATCGGCGTGAAGCCCAAATCGCCCGGCGTGAAGTAAAACTTCTCATAGAACCCCGGATCGTCGGGGATGTGCATCTTGCGGTATTTACCGGCGGTGGAGCCGTCGGCGTCGAACACCACAGCGGTGTTGTGATACAGCCCCGCCGCGCGACGTTCGAACAACGAACTGACCAGCACCACACCATGCCGTTTCGCCAACGCGCTCAGACGCTCGGTGCTCGGCCCCGGAATCGGTTCGGCCAGATCGAACTCGTCCACCGATTCGTGCTGACAGAAATACGCGCCGTTGTGCAGTTCCTGCAGCAGCACCAACTTCGCGCCGCGCTTCGCGGCCTCGCCGACGCGATCTTCGATCACGGTCAGATTCGCCGCGGCGTCGCCGTGGTTGCGTTCCTGGATCAGGGCGACCGGAAGGGTTTTCTTGCTCATACGACACTCATCATGTGGTGACTTCGATCAAATCGTGCGCGATGGATGCTTTCTGCTTTCGCGATGGATTCTTTCTGCTTTGATAGGGTGCGCCTGTGGCGCACCGCTTTGGTGATTCGCGAAACGCAATGGTGCGCCACAGGCGCACCCTATGGGGCGCTCGACAACGCACCCGTCGGCAACTGCATCGTAATGCAATGCAAACTGCCGTTCTGCCAAATCAGCGGACGGCAGTCGATCGCGACGATCTCGCGCGTCGGGAACGCTTCGGCCATGACCGCTTGCGCGCCTGCGTCGGCTACGGCGTCGCCATACGCCGGCATCAACACCGCGTCATCGACGATCAAAAAATTTGCGTAGCTCGCGGCGAGCCGACGGCCCTCGTCGAGAATCGGCGGCGCCCACGGCAGCGGGAACAATCGATACGGATTTCCGTCTTGCGTGCGCAGCGCCGCCAATTCCGCGCCCATCGCCTGCAGTTCGGCGTGGTGGCTGTCGTTCGCGTCGTCGCAGGCTTGGAACACGATGGCGTCTTCGGCGGCGAAGCGGGCAAGGGTGTCGATATGCGCGTCGGTGTCGTCGCCTTCCAGATAACCGTGGTCGAGCCACAGCACGCGATCCTGGCGCAGCCAACCGGCGAGTTTCGCGCTCAGTTCGTCGCGGGTCGCCTGCGGGTGTCGCTCGTGCAGGCATCGCCATGTCGTCATGAGCGTGCCGGCGCCGTCGGTTTCGATACCGCCGCCCTCCAGCGCGAAATCGATCTCTTCGCGCGTCGCATCGGCGAAGACGCCTTGCGCGACGAGCGCTTCGATCAAACGGTCGTCGCGGCTGGCTTCGTATTTGCCGCCCCAGCCGGTGAAGCGGAAATCGAGTAGACGGAAACGCGCGTCTTCGGCGCCGGCCGCTTTCAACGTGATCGGCCCCGAATCGCGCAGCCACGTGTCGTCGTACTCGACCACCACGAACCGCACGCGCTCCATTTGCACGCGCGCCGAGCGCAGCCGCGCTTCGGCGTAGGTCTGCAAATCGTCGTCGGCGACGCAGATCACCGCGTTCTCGAAGCGAACGATCGCCGATACCAGCGCGATGTAGGTCTCTTCGACCTCGGCGAGGCGCGGTGCCCAATCGGTGCCGTCGTGCGGCCAAGCGATCAGAACGGCGGACTGGGGTTCCCACTCCGCCGGAAAACGATCAGCGGCGGCCACGTCAGCGAATCGGGGCCTTGGGGCCGACTTCGTTCGGCGTGGCGCGGATAGCGACGGCATCGATGACGCGGTCTTTCTCGAAGTACACGACGAAGTTCGGGTAGGTCCAGCGATTGATCGTGGGCCGGCTGCGGCTTTCGCCGCCGCGGGGTTCGAGGCGCTGCGTCGGTGCGCCGAATTTGCGCTCGACATCGGCCATACGCATGCCGCGCGCGGGCAGGGCCATGCCGGTTTCGGCGTTGACGCGTTCGATCAGCAGCGTTTCGGCATGTGCCTGGGGAGCGATGAGCGCGCACGAGGCGGCGAGGGCGAAGACGACAGCGGCGATGGGGAGAACGCGCATGGTGGAAGCCTCCTCAGGCGAAATGCGGTGTGCGCAAGACGGGCATCGGCCGCGTCGTCGGCATTGTAAGCGTATCGCGGCGGCGGTGGCATGCGGCCGAAACGGCGCAAACGTTAAGCATCCGATGCGCCAAACGCGACGAAGGCCGCATTTCTGCAGCCTTCGAGGCGGGGTGCGGCGTCGTGACGGGTCGCAAGTATCTGAGTCGCGATTCGACGCTGCTGCGCGAACCGATCTTCCTAACCCCGGCTGTCGTAACCGACGCCGTCCACGCGGTGCGCGTTTCGATTGCTCTCAGCGCTGGTGCGCTTTGAGAGGCGTTCGAAGTTTCAGCGCTGGCGCGCTTTGAAACGTGTTCGAAGTTTCAGCGCTGGCGCGCTTTGAAACGCGGATTCGACTTGCAGATCACGAAGACCTTGCCACGGCGGCGAACGACTTTGCAGTCGCGGTGACGGGCCTTCGCCGACTTCAGGGAGGACAGGACCTTC
>JAGNNB010000128.1 GCA_017990865.1 Lysobacteraceae bacterium | reverse complement strand
ATCGGTCTCGACATCCGTCGTGGATACGACCGCGTCAATACCCGTGCACATCGAGCGTTTCCATCACGCCTTTGTGACGAAACTGCACTTCGTCCGACGGCGGTTTGCCGAGTTTGCTCACCAGCAGGATCGCGATGCCGGCGGCGATCACGCCCGGCACCATTTCGTACAGGGCGCTGATCTTCTGCGCGACCACATATTCTTTCCAGACGATCACCGTCGCCGCGCCGATCACCATGCCCGCCAGCGCGCCATTGCGCGTCATCCGCCCCCAGAACAGCGAGAACAACACCACCGGGCCGAACGCGGCGCCGAAGCCGGCCCACGCATACGACACCAGTTTCAGCACGCTGCTGTCGGGGTCGCGCGCGATCCAGATCGCCAGCAGCGCCACCAACAGCACCATCGCGCGGCCGAACCACACCAACTCGCGCTGCCCGGCGTTCGGGCGCACGAAGCCCTTGTAGAAATCCTCGGTGAGCGCGCTGGAACACACCAGCAACTGACAGGACAGCGTGCTCATGATCGCGGCCAGAATCGCCGACAACAGCACGCCGGCGACCCACGGGTTGAACAACACGGTCGCCAACTGAATGAACACGCGCTCGGCGTTGTCTTTCACCGGGCCGATTTGTCCCGGATACTGCGCGAAATACGCGTTGGCGAAGAAGCCCACCGACATCGCGCCGAACAGGCACAGCACCATCCAGCTCATGCCGATGCGCCGCGCTTTGGGAATGGTGCTGAGCGAATCGGCGGCCATGAAGCGCGCCAAAATATGCGGCTGTCCGAAATAACCGAGCCCCCACGCCAACAGCGAGACGATACCGACCGTACCCAACGCGCCGCCGTTGAACCAATCGAGTTTGATCGGATCGGTCATCTCGATCAGCGCAAGACTCGATTCGAGCCCGCCGCTGCCCAGCACGACCATGATCGGGGTCAGAATCAGCGCGAAGATCATCAGCGACGCCTGCACGGTGTCGGTCCAACTCACCGCGAGAAAACCGCCGACCAAAGTGTAGAGAATCGTCGCCGCGGCGCCCCACCACAGCGCTTGCGGGTACGGCACGCCGAACACGCTCTCGAACAGACGCGCGCCCGCGACGATGCCGCTGGCGCAGTACACGGCGAAGAACACCAGAATGACCACTGCCGAGAACACGCGCAGCAGGCGTTGGCGGTCCTCGAAACGATGGGTGAAATAGTCCGGCAAGGTCAACGCGTTGCGCGTGCGTTCGGTGTAGACGCGCAGCGGGCCGGCGACGAATTTCCAGTTGCACCAGGCGCCGACGATCAAGCCCAGGGCGATCCACGCTTCGGACACGCCGCCCAGATACAACGCGCCCGGCAGGCCCATGAGCAACCAGCCGCTCATGTCCGAGGCGCCGGCCGACAATGCCGTCACCACGCTGCCCAGCGAGCGCCCGCCGAGGATGTAATCGTCGAAGCTGCGGGTGGAGCGCCACGCCCAGAAACCGATCGCGACCATCGCGGACAGGTAGAGGCCGAACGTGATGAGCAGAGGTTGACCGGCGGTCATGCGACGGTTCCGTGCGAAGAGGTGGGCCGCAGCATACCCCACCGGGCGGTGCGGGCCGAGCGGCCCGCACCGCCGGTCGGCGGCGAAGTCCGACGCCAAAGTCCGCGCCAAAGCCTGACGTGATTCCGATCACAACCATCGCGACGCGGACGCGCCTAGAATCGTCCGCACGAGCGCAGGGGGCTCGCGTTCGCATCCGAGCGAACGGCGCCGCGTACCGCGAGATCGGCCGGGCAGCGCATCGTTCGTCTCTCGGCGGCGGCTCTTCAAGAACGGCTCTTCTCGAACTGTTCTTCTCGAACTCCTTCTCGATATGCGAGGCCCCATGCACGCCCTCTCCGTTACGGCCATTCGCAGCGCCCGCAACGCCTTCATCCTTCGCACCGCCACCGTCGCCATGCTGGGGCTCGCGCTAGTCGGCTGCACGAACGAATCGGCGCGGTCGCCCGCCGATATATCGATCGGTAAGATCGACGACACGGCGACGACAATCGGCCTCGGCGCGACGCGCATACGCGCGGCGGCGACGGCCGTCAACGTGGGCGCCTTGCAGAACCCGGTGCTGTTCGTCACGCAAGTACCGACGCCGGGGGCGGACCCGTTCGCGGGCCGGATGTCGACGTTCGCGAACCATCTCGCCTCGGTTTCTTCCGTGCCGCGGGGCGGCGATCTGATGATTCGTTACCCCGATGGCAGCGTGCGCAATCTCACCCGCGAAGCCGGCTACGGCATGCAGGGTCTGCAAACCGCGCAAGCCATCGCCGTGCGCGAACCGACCGTGCATTGGGACGGTAAGAAAGCCGTGTTCAGCATGGTCGTCGGCGCGCCGCCGCAGCAATACGCGGTGACCGAGCATCGCTGGCAGTTGTACGAAGTGACCGGGCTGGAACAGGGCGGCACCGCGGTGGTGACGAAAGTGCCGCATCAACCCGCGCAGTACAACAACGTCTCGCCGTTCTACGCCAGCGACGACCGCATTCTGTTCGCCTCCGACCGCCCGATCGGCGGCGCGGCGCATCTGTATCCGCAGCTCGACGAATACGAAAGCACGGCCACCATCACCGGCCTGTACAGCCTCGACCCGGCCAGCGGCGCGCTGAAGATGCTCAACCACACGCCGAGCGGCGCGTTCTCGCCGTCGATCGACAGCTACGGTCGCATCGTATTCGTGCGCTGGGACCATCTGCAGCGCGATCAACAAGCGGATGCCGGCACCTACGGCGCGTTCAATTTCGCCAGCGAAGCGCCCGATGCGGCGCGATTGACGCATCACGACGAAACGTTTCCGGAACCGCGGCAGGCGTCGAGCGGCGCGTACGGCGCCGTCGCCGGCTACACCAGCAACCTGTTCACGCCCTGGCAGATGCAGCAGGACGGCAGCGGCGAATTGACGCTCAATCACATCGGCCGGCAGGAAATGGCGTTCGGCTATTTGCCCAAGTCCTTTCTGGACGATGCCGCGCTGTCGGACTACAGCAACGAAGCGCTGATCGCCAATCGCAAACGCATCCGCCAGGACGGCGGCGTGTTCCATGTGCGCGAAGATCCGCGCAATCCGGGCATGTATTACGCGATCCACACCGGCGAATTCGGCACGATGACCTCGAACCAGATCGTGCGCTTCACCGGCGCGCCGCAGTTGAATCCCGAGCAGATGACGTTCGAGAACGCTTCGGCAGCGGAAACCGGCGCCGGCTTGCCCGGCGGCCGCTTCCGCAATCCGCTGCCGATGTCCGGCGGGCAGATGGTCGCTTCGTACACGCCGAACGCGGTGACGCAGACCGGCACCATTTTCCGTTTGCACCAATTGCTGACCGACCCCAACGGCCTGCTGGTCGCAGGCCCGGCGCTCACGCCCGGCATCCAAAAGACCCTGTCGTGGTGGAGCCCCGATGCGCTGTTGAACTACAGCGGGCCGCTGTGGGAAATCGAAGCAACCGAAGTGGCCGTGAGGCGTCGCCCCGACGTTCATACGCCGCCGCTGCCCGCACCGGAAAAGGCCGTCATCGCTGAAGAGAACATCGACGAAGCGCTGCTGCGCGAATGGCTGAAAGCGAACGATCTGGCGTTGATCGTCACCCGCGATCAAACCAGCCGCGACCGCGGCGACCGGCAACAACCGTTCAATCTGCGCGTGCCCGCGGGTACGGTCACGACGAACGGGAACGGCCGCGTCTACGACATCGCGCACTATCAAATTCTGCAGGCCAACGCGGTGCGCGGTTACGGCGCGAACCGATCGGGCCGACGCCCGATCGCGCAGCCGATGACGCATACGCGCAATCCGCCGAACGCCTCCGGGCCGCCGGGCAGCGTGAAGATCGCCGCCGACGGTTCCACAGCGGCCTTCGTTCCGGCCAATCGCGCATTGACGTGGCAAACGACGGATGCCAACGGCGTCGCCATCGTGCGCGAGCGCTTGTGGGTGACGATGCAGCCCGGCGAAATCCGCACCTGCACCGGTTGTCATGGCCAGAACGCGATGAATCAAGCCGGCGAACCGGAGCCGGCGAACAAGCCCGAAGCGCTGCGTGCCCTGCTGCGCCATTGGAAGCAGACCGCGAACATCGTGATCGGCCGCGGTTCCGCCGCACGCCCGCGCCCGCCGCACACTGCGAGTTCGACCGTCAAACCGATGTCCGCATCGGCCGCCGCGATCCCCGCTCGCGCACAGAGCGATGCGCGCGGCGATGGAAGCAGCAGTGACCGCGGCGGCGAGCGCCCTCGCCCATCGCGCACGGCGGCCCCACGGCGCTGAGCACGCGCCCATCGCGGGCGCATCGCGCATCGAACGCCCCGCTCGAACGACTGCTCGAACGTCCGCATCACCGCTGCGGCTTGAATCGAAGCGCGATCCGCGTAGGCTGTCGTCGTATCGCACCGCTACGATGAGTCGCTCCGCATGCCGCTCTGGAAACGCCTCGGATTCTTGTCGGTCTTCGTGGTGCCCGCGCTGATGCCGATCGCGGCATGGCTCGGCGCGCGCACCGGGCACACCGAGGCGATGGCCTGGTTTCCGCTGTTCTTCCTGTTCGTGCTGGTGCCCGCGGCCGATTACGCGCTGGGGCACGATCCGCGCAACCCGACACCGGAGCGAGCGTTGTCGCTGGAGCGCGACCATTGGTTCGCGGCGATGACGCTGCTCGCGCTGCCGGCGCAGTGGTCGGTGATGATCTGGTCGGGTTGGCATTTCGCGCACGCCGATTTCGGGATTGGCGGCACCGTCGGCTGGGTGCTGTCGCAGGGCATCGTCGGCGGCGTGCTGGCGATCAACGTCGCCCACGAATTGATCCACAAAGACACGCGACTGGAACGCGCGGCCGGCGGCATGCTGCTGACCAGCGTGGGCTATCACGGTTTCAAGATCGAACACGTACGCGGCCATCATGTGCATGTCTCCACGCCGGAAGACGCCTCGAGCGCGCGTTTCGGGCAATCGCTCTGGCATTTCCTGCCGCGCGCCTTGCTGCGCAACACCGCGAACGCGTGGCGACTCGAAGCGGCGCGCCTGGCGAAACTCGGACATCGCCCCTGGAGCCCGCGCAACGAATTGATCGCTTGGACGGCGTTATGGCTGACGCTGGCGGCGGCATTCGCGCTGTGGCTGGGACCGATCGGTCTCGCCTATTTCCTGGCGCAAGGGTTTTTCGCCGCCTGCGCGCTGGAAATCATCAACTACATCGAACATTACGGTTTGGAGCGCCGGAAACTCGGCGACGGCCGCTACGAGCGCACCACGCATCTGCATTCGTGGAATTCGGATTATCTGCTCAGCAATTGGCTGCTGTTCCATCTGCAGCGGCATTCCGACCACCACGAAACGCCGCGCCGACGTTATCAAGCGCTGCTGCATCACGCCGACAGCCCGCAGTTACCCGGCGGCTATGCCGCGATGTTCTTGCTGGCGCTATGCCCGCCGCTGTGGTTTCGGGCGATCAATCCGCGTGTCGAAGCGTTCCGCAGCGACATGCCGCTCGCAAAAACGGCGCGCTAACGCGATCGAATAAGCATCTTGGCGCTCTTTTATCGTTGTATTTTTGATCGTCGCATGTTTCGGATGGCTGCCGCCGCAGAACGCTATGGCCCGCTCGACAACGGATGCGGATACACGAACGGCCGGTAGCCGGGTTTCGGCAGCGCGCTCACCACGTAATCCACTTCGCCGTTCGGATGCGGCGTGGCTTTGACATACGCCTCGGAACCGCCGTAGACGCTCACGCCCATGCTGTTGTCGCAGGCGCCGCCGGTGCGGCAGGTAGATTGCCGGCCGTTGTTCCAGACGTACAGCGGCGCCGAGAGTTGTTTGCTGCCGGCGACGATCTGCGCGATGGAGCGCCCCGGCGCACGACCGATCTGACCGAGACAGGGCCATCCCGGCGCGGCGGGGTCGCCCGCGTTGCCGTCCCAGGCTTTGCTGCCGTCGCAGGCGCCGAGCGGCGCACTGTCTTCCACGAAACCGCGGCGTTCGTCGAGCAGCGCGTAGTTGTCGCTCATCAGGTTGGTGTTGTCGAAAATCGCGCCGGTGCCGGCTTCCAAGCGAATCGGATACATGTCGAACGCGGCGTTGCCGTTGAAGGTGTTGCGATAGATTTCGTGCAGCACGCCGCCGATCTCGACCGTGCGCGTCCAATGGCTGTAGTACAGACAGCCCGTGACCGTGTTGTAGCGAAACACCGCGCGTCCGCCTCCACTGGACGTGTCGTACGCCGCGCAACCGCCGGGCGCGGTGGACACGTAGGTGTTGTCTTCGATGTACACCGCTTTCGGCGAGCCCATCTCCAACGGTTGCGACAACACATAACCGCCTTGCGGGTTCGCGAGGCTCGCCGGATATTCGGAATCGATCTGCGCGGCGACGATGATCGCGAGGCCATTGCCCCATTGCCATTCGTTGTGATCGATCAGCCCGTACGTCGGGCCGCCGATGAAGATGCCGTAACCGCTGCCGGCGCCCGGATATTGGAAACGCATGTGATCGATGCGCCAGCCGTAGTGCGCGCCGCCGTAATTGTCCCAAAGCGTAATGACGATGCCGCTCGGTGCGGCGCCCCGCAGGGTCATGCCGGAAATGCGCCAACGCGAAAACGCGCTGGATGTCGCCGTGGATTGGATATTGAAACAGGGCGCGCAGTTCACGATCGTCGCGTCCTTGCCGGCGCCGATCAGCTTGACGTTCTTGTTCTTCCACCACACCGCATCGTCCCATGCGCAGTTCCCGGCGGGCACGTTGACGGTGCCGCCGTCGGCAACGGTATCGACCGCGCTCTGCACATCGCTGCGTCCGCAGGTGGCCGCATTCGCGACGGCGGTTTGCGCCGCCGCGAAGGTCGCGGTCGCGCTGCGCGCCGCGTTCATCGCGACGGTGCACAGTTGTTCGCTGCCGCTGCAGGCGCCGCTCCAACTCACGAAACGTTGACCCGCCGCGGGCGTCGCGACCAACGTCACCGATGCGTTGACGTCGAAATCCGCGCTGCAGCTCGATCCGCAATCAATGCCCGAAGGCGCCGAGATGATCGCGCCGGCGCCGCTCTTGCTCACGCTCAAACGGTTCGACACCCAACGCGAAGGATACGGCCGGCTGGCGACGACGCGCGTCGTACTGGCCGTCGCGACCACGCGCGCATCGGCGCGCGCGGCACGGGAAAGCCGCGCGTCCGTTCGAGCGCCGTTCGAAGCATCGACCCGGGAATTCGCGCGCGAATCCGTTTGCGTATCGGTGCGCTGCAGACCGCAGGACGACGTTGCCGACGCGATGAGCGCCGCCGCAGCGAGTCGCGATAGCGCAGCGCGGGAAAAGACGGAAGATCGGATGTCGGACATGGCGAACCTCGCATCGCGGAACGGAACGACACTGGCCGTTCGGTTCCGATTCGATCCCCCATCGCCCGCATCGCGAGCGCGCCGCGAAGCGGAGCATAGCGAAAAATGCGGGAAATCGCGTTACGCCGGAAGAACGTCATCGCGCGCTTTTTCTGTAACGCCAATTCCGTTGCATCCGACTGCGACTTCTTTACTCCGACACCGTCGCCCAACATACTCGCGCCCTCCGTTTCGAGTCTGCCGGATCGCCCATGCGCCACGCTTTTCTGATCGCCGCTTTCGCATTGACCACGCTGTTCGCTTCGAACGAGACGCAGGCCCAAGTGCTGGCCAAGGCGCAACTCGCGACGCCGCTCGCCCCGGAGATGCCGAGCCATCTGTCCGTTCCGATGCCGGCGAACGTCGATCCGGCGCAACCGATTTGGGTGTCGTATCGCGTGCTGGCGATGTCGGCCGCGTCCTCGCCCACCGGCGAAATCGTGCTCGACGGCAGTTTCGAAGGCGTGCAGACGCCGTTACAACAAACCATCGCGCATTTTTCGCCGGACAAGATGACCGTCACCACCTCGGCCGGCACGATCGCGCAGCAATTCGCCGCGACCTACGGCCAACGC
>JAGNNB010000127.1 GCA_017990865.1 Lysobacteraceae bacterium | reverse complement strand
GTACTCGGTTTGGCCGGCCTCGCGCTCGTGCAGGGATTCGCCGATGCACAGGATCGGCACCAACCCGGCGTTCTTGGCGGCAACGAACTTGCGGGCGATCAGCGCATCGGTCTCGCCGTGGTACTGACGGCGCTCGGAATGCCCCACCAAACCGTAGCGGGCGCCGATGTCCGCCAACATGCCCGCCGACACCTCGCCGGTGAACGCGCCCTTTTCGTTGGCGCTCACGTCCTGGGCGCCGAAGCTCAGGTGTTCGCTTTGGAAATCCGCGATCAACTCGCCCAGATACGGCGTCGGCGGCAGCAGCACGATGTCCACGCCCTCGGCGGGCGCTCCGGCCAGCACATCGCGCACCAAATCGTGGGCGAAATTGCGCGTCCCGTGCATTTTCCAATTACCGGCGACGATTTTGCGGCGCATGCGACGTCTCTCGAACGGAAGGCGATCAGGATAACCGATGCCAGACCCTTGGCCGCCTTGGGCTATGCTTGCCGACTCGTTTTCGGAATGCTTTCACGATGCCCGCACCGACCTCGCCCGCCGCCGGCCCCGGCCACGCCTTGATCACCGGCGCCTCAAGCGGCATCGGCGCCGCCATCGCAAGCGAATACGCACGCCGCGGCGTACCGCTGATCCTCACCGCGCGCCGGCTCGATCGTCTCGATGCCCTCGCCGAGCGCCTGCGCGCGCAGGTGGAGGTCGCGACGGTCGCCGCCGATTTGGCCGACCCGGCGGCACCGGCCGCGTTGCACGCCGAGATCGCACGGCGCGGATGGACGGTCTCGCATTTGGTCAACAACGCCGGTTACGGCGTGCCCGGTCGTTATCTCTCGGAAGACTGGAAGACGCACGCCGATTTTCTGCAGGTGATGGTGACGGCCGTCGCCGAATTGACCCACCGTTTTTTGCCCGCGATGGAAACCGCCGGCCACGGGCGGATTCTCAACGTCGCATCGCTGGCCGGATTGGTCCCGGCGTCGGCGGGCCACACGCTGTACGGCGCGGCCAAGGGTTTCATGATCCGATTCTCGGAATGCCTCGCGCTGGAAATGAAACCCAAGGGCGTGCATGTCACCGCGCTGTGCCCGGGCTTCACCTACACCGAATTCCACGACGTCAACGGCATGCGCGAACGCGTCTCGAAATTGCCGAAATGGTTGTGGTTGGATGCCGAGACGGTCGCGCGCCTGGGCATCGATGCGGTGGAGCGAGGGGACACGCGCTGCATCACCGGCGGCGCGAATCGCGTCATCGCGGGCGTGTCGAAGTATTTGCCCGATGGCCTGGCGCGCGCCTTGGTGGCGAGCAAGAGCAAGGAATTTCGCGACGCGGAGTGAGACGCGCATCGCGCATAGCGCATCGCGATGTGCGGATCGCCGATGTTTCACTGTCATCCCGAATTCCGCGCAGTGGGATGAGGGACCTGTTTTAGCGCAATTCCCGACGTCGAATTGCCGTCAATCACATCAGCTACGAAAGCAGGTCCCTCGCCTTCGGCTCGGGATGACAGACCGGTATTTTCCGGTAGGTCTAAAGCCGCTCGTTTCAGATGCGAGCGGCTCGACTCGAATCACAACAATTTGTCACATCAGTTTGATCTCGCGCAGACGCTCTTCGAGATAGCCTTGCGCGGTGATCGATTCCGGATAGCGGCTGGGGTTTTCGGCGCTCACGCAATTCGGCAGCACGTCGATCACGAAGTCCGGGTTCGGGTGCAGGAAGAACGGCGTGGAATAGCGCGGTTGCCGCGCTTTTTCGCCTGGGGGATTGACCACGCGGTGCGTCGTCGACGGCAGCACGTGGTTGGTAAGGCGCTGCAGCATGTCGCCGATATTGACCACGATGGTGTCGGCGGCGGCGGTGTACGGCACCCATTCGCCTTTGCGCGACAACACCTGCAGACCTTCGGCGCTGGCGCCGACCAACAGCGTGATCAGATTGATGTCTTCGTGCGCGCCGGCGCGCACGTTCGGAACATCGTCTGCGGTGATCGGCGGGTAATGGATCGGGCGCAGAATCGAATTGCCGTTGTTGGTTTTGTCGGCGAAATACCGCTCGTCGAGGCCGAGGTTCAACGCCAGCGCGGACAGCACGCGCGCGCCCAGCGCATCGAGCGCACCGTACAGCGCCAGGGCGCGTTCGCGGAATTCCGGGGCTTCGGCGGGCCAGACGTTCGGCGCCATCACGTCGGCGTATTTCTCGTCGCGCACTTCGCGGCCGACGTGCCAGAACTCTTTCAGATCGAAATGCTTGGAATCTTTCGCGGTTTCGATGCCGAACGGCGTGTAGCCGCGCGCGCCGCCGCCGCCGGGGATGTGGTACTGCTTTTTGGTCGCTTCGGGCAGGGCGAAAAACTTCAGGAACGCATCGTAGGCGCCGTCGATCAGCTCCTGCGGAATGCCGTGGCCGCGGATACCGGCGAAGCCCCATTCGCGGTAAGCGGCGCCGAGTTCGGCGACGAAAGCATCGCGATCGGCGCTGCTCGACGGCTCGGTGAAGCGGCGGATGTCGAGGGTCGGGATATAGGGCTGTTCGCTCATGGCGTGAGGTCGTCCTGTGAATGCGTCGGTCGTGTTCGAGAAGACGGATTATCGCCCAGCCGGAGGCCTACCGGCAGGCGTGCGGGGCCGCAGTCTGCGGGAAAGCCAGACGGGGCGGTTTTGAGCGAGATCAAGCGCCGGCTTCGTACCGAGCCGCCGGGCGACGCGATCACACCGCCGCGCGGACCGCCTCGACCAAGCCGTCGAGCGTCGTCTGCATCAGCGCCGCGTCGTCGGCCTCGACCGTCACCCGCACCACCGGTTCGGTGCCGGACGGCCGCAGAAAGGCGCGACCCCTGCCCTGCACCGCCGCCTGCGCTTCGGCGAGCGCGGCTTTGACGGACTCGGCCTCGGCCGGTTTGGCGCCGTTGGCGATCTTCACGTTCACGGTTTTCTGCGGCACTTTCGAAAAGCCCGACAAGGCCTGCTGCAGACTCACGCCGCGCCGACGCAGCACTTCCAGCGCCTGCAGCGCGCTGATGATGCCGTCACCGGAGCTCACGCGGTCCAGGCACAGCAAATGGCCCGAGGTCTCGCCGCCCAGCATGCCGCCGTGTTCCAGCAGAGCTTGATGCACGTAACGGTCGCCGACCTTGGTGCGCAGGAAACCGATGTTTTTCTCGGCGAGCGCGCGTTCCAGGCCGTAATTGGTCATCAACGTGCCCACGACCGGCCCCTGCAGCCGCCCGCTGGCCTGCCAGTCGGACGCCAGGACGTACAGCAGATCGTCGCCGTCGCGCACCTGTCCGTCGCTGTCGACGAACAAGACGCGGTCGCCGTCGCCATCGAAAGCGATGCCGAGCGCCGCGCCGGTCGCGAGGACCCGCGCCGCCAGCGCTTCGGGATGGGTCGAACCGACGCCGTCGTTGATATTCAAACCGTTGGGATCGATGCCGATGGCCTCGACCTGCGCGCCTAATTCGCGCAGCACCAACGGGCCGAGTTGGTAGGTGGCGCCGTGGGCGCAATCGACCACCAATTTCATGCCGCCCAAATCGAAATGCCGCGGCACCGACGTCTTGCAGGCTTCCACATAACGGGCCACCGCATCGCGGGTGCGCACGGCTTTGCCCAGTTGATCAGACGGCACGGTGGAGAACGGGTGTTCCAGCGCGGCTTCGATCGCCAGTTCGGTGGCGTCGTCGAGTTTTTCGCCCTCGGCGGAGAAGAATTTGATGCCGTTGTCGTAATGCGGGTTATGCGAGGCGCTGATGACGATGCCGCCGTCGGCGCGCAGCGAGCGCGTGAGGTGCGAGACCGCGGGCGTGGGCATCGGCCCCATCAATTGCACGTCCACGCCGGCCGCGACCAAGCCGGCTTCCAGCGCCGCTTCGAACATGTAATTGGAAATGCGCGTGTCCTTGCCAATCACCACCAGCGGTTTGCGCCATTCGCCGCCATGGCGCTCGTCCACGTGCCGCACCGAGGCGCGTAGCGCATGGCCGTAGGCATTGCCCAAACGCAGCACGAAATCGGCCGAAATCGCGCCTTCGCCCACTCTGCCGCGGATGCCGTCGGTGCCGAAATATTTGCGTGCCATGGGAAATCGGATCTCGTCAGAAGTGAAACGGGGTGTACAGGTTGTCGCGTTCGCCGGTGCCGGAACGCGCGACACGCGCTTTCAGAACACACTTTCAGAACTGGCCTTCAGAACACAGGCATTCAATACGTGAGCCTTTCGGCCAAACGCCAGCCTCCGGGGTCGCGCTTGAACACTTCGATCGCTGCGTAACCGCCGGTATCGGTGGCCCCCGTCGCGGTCACATCCATCAACGCGGTCTGGCCATCGACCGAGACCACGGCCCATGTCGCCAGGAAGTGGCCGAGCCCGCCCTTGACCTCGCCACGAAACAAAGCCCGCACCAAGCGCTCTTTTTCCGCCGGCAAAGGAGCGCCATCGTTATAGACCACAACACCGGGCACGCCCGGGTCGGGGAGATATTTGGATACAGGCTTGGCCTGCACCAGAGCCCGCCGCAACGCGATCGGCAGGCGTTCGAACTTTTTCGCGTTCGGCGGCGGCGTTTCCGAAATCAGCAAGCGGCCGCTCGCGTTCGGCGTGCACGTATGCAATTGCGGAATTTCGTTGCAAAGTCGACTCGGAATGGCGTTCAACGCGAGCCGCGTCGCCCCCGGAGAGGTCGCGACGACCGTCCGCGGCGCGACGCCAGCCCGCCGGCGCCCCGGCGATTCGAGCAACGTCAGCAGCGAGAGGCGCATGAGCTCGCGCTGTTCGTCCACCGTCGCCGGGCGCGGGTGGCCGAACGCGTTGCGCCAAGGGCCCGACAGAAGTTCGTTTTCGCCGGACCGGGAGACGATGATCAAACCAGCAAGCACCGCCAGCAGCGCTATGCCGGCCAACACGGGAAAAGAACCGATTTTTCGCGTCATTCCTTGCCGCCTCGCTGCGCGATCAACCCGCCACCGCGTCGTCTTCCGGAGGCGGCAGACGCATCATCATCGCCACCAGATGAGCGATGCGGTCGCGCTGTTCGCGGCGATCGCAAATTTGATCGATCGCGCCGTGGTCGAGCAGGAATTCCGAACGCTGAAACCCTTCGGGCAATTTTTCGCGCACGGTCTGTTCGATCACGCGCGGACCGGCGAAACCGATCAGCGCGCCGGGTTCGGCGATATTGATGTCGCCCAGCATCGCGAACGACGCCGACACGCCGCCGGTGGTTGGATGCGTCAGCACCGAAATGTAAGGCAATCCTTTCGCGCGCAAGCGACCCAGCGCGGCGGAAGTCTTGGCCATCTGCATCAGCGAAAACAGGCTTTCCTGCATGCGCGCGCCGCCGCTGGCGGAGAAACACACGAACGGCGAACCGAGTTCCGCCGCACGCTCGGCGCCGCGCGCGAAGCGCTCGCCGACCACCGAACCCATCGAGCCGCCCATGAACGCGAAATCGAACGAAGCCGCGACGATCGACCGGCCTTTGAGCGCGCCTTCCATCGCGATCAGCGCGTCGCGCTCGCCGGTGGCTTTCTGCACGGATTTGATGCGCTCGGAATATTTCTTCTGATCGCGGAATTTCAGTACGTCGGTCGGGGCGAGATCGCCGCCGATTTCGCGGCCGCTGCCGGCATCGAGGAAGCCGGCGAGCCGCGCGCGGGCGCGAATCGCCATGTGGAAGCCGCACTTGGGGCAGACCTCCAGGTTGTCTTGCAATTCCTGCCGGTAGAGCACCGCGCCGCAGCCGTCGCATTTTTCCCACAGGCCTTCGGGGACGCTGCGTTTGCGCGAGGCGCCGCTTTCCGTGCGGATGCGGGCAGGCATCAATTTCTTCAGCCAGGACATGCGTGCGTTGTGGTCTTCTGCTGTGGCCGGCGGCCCGAGCGTGCCAGTCTAGCAAGACGGCCCGAAGTTCTCCGTTCGGTGGCGCATGGTCGCGCGGAGCGGAACGAAAAGCGGGCGGTAGGCGCGGGGCCATCCGCCGGAAATGGCGGAGCGGTCAGCCGGCGTCGAGCGCCGCGCGCAGCGGGGACAGGAAAGCGCGCGCGCGGACGCAGGCGTCGGCGACATCGGCGGCCTCGGCCAGAGCGCTCACCAAAGCGCTGCCGACCACCACACCCTCGGCGACGCGGGCCATGGTCGCCGCGCTGGCGGCGTCCTTGATGCCGAACCCGGCCACCACCGGCACGCCGGCACGGGCGCGGATGGTCGCCAAATGCTCGCCGGCATCGCCCGTATCCAAACGATCGGCACCGGTCACGCCGGCATAGCTGACGTAGTAGAGATAGCCTTCCGCGTCCCGGCAAAGGCGGTCGAGGCGCGTATCTGGGGTAGTCGGCGACGCCAACAGAATCAGCGACAGACCGTGCGCAGCCATCGCGGTGCGCAGATCGTCGGCCTCTTCCGGCGGCAAATCGACCAATAGCGCGCCGTCCACTCCGGCGGCGGCGGCCTCTTCGGCGAACCGCGCGTACCCGCGGATTTCGATTGGGTTGAGATAGCCCATCAGCACCACCGGCGTCTGCGCGTCGGTCGCGCGGAATTCCCGCACGGCGTCCAGTACGAAGCTCAGCCCCGCCCCGCGCGCCAGCGCGCGCTCGGAACTGCGCTGGATCGTCGGGCCATCGGCCATCGGGTCGGAAAACGCCACGCCCAGCTCGATCACGTCCGCGCCCGCGTCGACCAGCGCGTGCATCACCGGCACCGTGGCCTCCTTCGACGGATCGCCCGCGGTGAGGAACGGCACCAGCGCCTTGCGGCCGGCGGATTTGAGTTGCGCGAAGCGGGTGTCGATGCGGGTCATGTTCACAGGCTCGAACCCGAACCCGCCAGCGGCGGAACGACTTCGGGCGTTGCGGGTGCCTCGGGCGTTGCGGGTGCCTCGGGCGTTGCGGGTGCCTCGGGTGTTGCGGGCGACGCAGCGCCGTCGCGAGACGACAGGTATTCGCGAACCTTCGGGTCGTTGAGCAATACCATCACGCCTTCGGCGATGCAGCCGTTGAGATCCTGATGGACCGCGCCGCTGCCGTGCGGCACTTCCTTGCTCAAGCTCGTGCCATCGCCAAGACGCACTTCGTAGTGAATCACGCTGTTCCAATAGAAGAATTTGTACTTGCTCAGCAGGTGCAAAACCTTGATTTCGATCCGCTTGTCCGGCCCATCCGTCGGGCTGCCGTTCTTGGCGACTTCCTCTCGAATCTGCTGCGCCATGACTTCGGTGATGGCGTTGTAGTTCGAGATCAACTTAACGCCGTACTTATAGACGACGGCATCCTTGGTATCGGGCTGCGCATTCACCACCTCGACCTTGCCGGCCATCTCGAACGGCGGAATCAAGCCATCGCGCAACGGCCAAATCGTGGGCTCGTATTTCAATGCGAATGCGGGAAAAGCCGCCAACAGAAGCAATAGCGCGGAACAGCGGATCAAAAAACGGGACATCGCGATACCTGACCTGTGTGTCTTGAAAATTTCGAATGCGTTGCGGGAAGCCTTATGCCGAAATCGGCAGGATCAAAACACGATCCCTTCCCGCGCCGCGATGGTATGCACGTCCTTGTCGCCGCGGCCGGACAGATTGCACAGCACCAGCGCGTCCTTGGGCAGTTCGCGCGCGAGTTTCATCGCCTGGGCGACGGCGTGACTGGATTCCAGCGCGGGCAGAATGCCCTCGGTTTTCGCGAGCAGATGAAACGCTTCCATCGCTTCAGCGTCGGTGATGCCGACATATTCAGCGCGGCCACGATCTTTCAGGAACGCATGCTCGGGGCCGACGCCCGGGTAGTCCAGACCGGCGGAGATCGAATGCGTTTCGATGATCTGGCCGTCGTCGTCGCACAGCACATACGTGCGATTGCCGTGCAGCACGCCGGGACGACCCGCGGCCAACGAGGCGGCGTGCATGCCGCTGCCGATACCCTCGCCCGCCGCTTCGGCGCCGACCAAACGCACATCGGCATCGTTGAGGAAGGGGTGAAAAATGCCGATCGCGTTGCTGCCGCCGCCGACGCAGGCGGTGATGACATCGGGCAGCCGGCCGTAC
>JAGNNB010000126.1 GCA_017990865.1 Lysobacteraceae bacterium | reverse complement strand
GACCATCCCGATCCAGGGGTTCCGCGGCAAAGGGCTCGGCGCATTGTGGCGCCTGCCGATGCGCTTGCTCGCCGCGGTACGCGCCGCCGCGCGGATATTGCGCACGCATCGCCCGCGCGCGGTCGTCAGCTTCGGCGGTTTCGCCGCCGGGCCTGGCGGGATCGCTTCGGCCATCGCCGGCATTCCGCTGCTGGTGCACGAACAGAATCGCGCGCCCGGCATGACCAATCGCGTGCTCGCGAAAGTCGCACGCCGCGTAATGACGGGGTTCCCCGATACTTTTCCGGGCAAGGAAACCGTCGTCGGCAATCCCGTGCGCGACGTTATTCTGCGCATCGCGCCGCCAGCGCAACGCCTGCATCGCGAAGACGGCGAATTCCGCGTGTTGATCCTCGGCGGCAGCCAAGGCGCGCGCGCGTTGAATCAATCCGTGCCGCAAGCCCTGCGCGCGTTGCGCGGCGATCCGGCGTTCGCCGATCGTTTGTTGGTCCGCCATCAGTGCGGCGAAAAAATGCGCGAAGACGCTGCGGAAGCGTATGCGACATCGGGCGTGGACGCGTCGATCGAGCCGTTCATCGCCGATATGGCCGAAGCCTACGGCTGGGCGGATTTGGTGATTTGTCGCGCCGGCGCGCTGACGCTCGCGGAAGTCTGCGCGGCCGGCGTCGCCAGCGCGATCGTGCCGTTGCCGACCGCGGTGGACGATCACCAAACCAAGAACGGCATGTTTCTGGTCGAACGCGGCGCGGCGCGTCTGTGCAAGCAAAGCGACACGCTCGCGGACGCATTGGCGACGACCCTGCGCGAACTCGCGGTCGATGCGCCGAAGCGACTGGCGATGGCCGAAGCCGCGCGCGCGCTGGCGAAACCGGACGCCGCCGAACGCGTCGCCGATGCGGTGCTGGAGGTCGCGCAATGATCCGCCGTCTTCTTCATACCAAAGACGTCTCCCGCGCGTTTCCGCGCGTGCATTTCGTCGGCATTGGCGGCGTCGGCATGAGCGGTATCGCGGAAGTGCTGTGCACGCTCGGCTATCGCGTGTCCGGTTCGGATCAGGCCGATAACGCCGTCACGCGTCGGCTCGCGTCGCTCGGCGCCGTCGTGCATCGCGGCCATGCCGCGGCGAACGTGTTGGGCGCCGATTGCGTGGTGGTGTCCAGCGCGATCAAGCGCGACAACCCCGAATGGATGGAAGCGCGGGCGCAGCGCATCCCGGTGGTACCGCGCGCGGAAATGCTGGCCGAACTGATGCGTTTCCGTCGCGGCATCGCCATCGCCGGCACGCACGGCAAAACCACCACCACCTCGCTCACCGCCAGCGTGTTGGGCGAGTGGGGACTCGACCCGACCTTCGTGATCGGCGGGCAATTGCTCGCGGCCGGCGCGAACGCGCGCTTGGGCAGCGGCGATTGGCTGGTGGCCGAAGCCGACGAAAGCGACGGCAGTTTCCTGCGTTTGAACCCGCTCATCGCGGTGGTCACGAATATCGATGCCGATCATTTGGAGAACTACGGCGGCGATTTCGCGCGCGTGCAGGCGGCGTTCTCCGAATTCCTGCACCGCCTGCCGTTCTACGGTTTGGCGGTGCTGTGCATCGACGACCCGGAAGTGGCGGCGCTGGCTGCGGAAACGCCGCGCCACATCATCCGTTACGGTTTTTCGGCGGACGCCGACGTGCGCGCCGAAGATGTCGAACAGCGCGGCGGCTGCATGCACTTCACGCTGTGCCTCACCGACGGCAGTCGCACGCCGGTCAAATTGGCGTTGCCCGGTCGCCACAACGTACAGAACGCGCTGGCCGCTGCGACCATCGGTTGGCAACTCGGCGTCACCCCGCAGGCGATCGCGCGCGCGCTCGAGAGCTTCGCCGGCATCGGTCGTCGCTTCAATCTGCTGGCGGAGCCGACCACGCCGCAAGGCGCGAAAGTGCAATTGGTCGATGATTACGGCCATCACCCGAAAGAACTCGACGCGGTGTTCGAAGCGGCGCGCGGCGGCTGGCCGGAGCGTCGCTTGGTCGTCGCATTCCAACCGCATCGCTACAGCCGTACGCGCGATCTCTTCGACGACTTCGCGGCGGTGCTGTCGAACGTCGACGTGCTGGTATTGACCGAGGTCTATCCCGCGGGCGAAGCGCCGATCGCCGGCGCCGACGCCAAATCGCTCGCGCGCAGCATCCGCGCGCGCGGTCGTATCGATCCGGTGGTCGTCGGCAGCGCGCAAGAACTCTCCAGCGTGTTGCCGGACGTACTGCGCGACGGCGATCTGCTGCTGATGATGGGCGCGGGCGATATCGGCGCCGCCGCGCAGCACATCGCCGCGCATGGCTTCGTCACCGCGCATTCCGAAACGCACAAATCCTGAGGCCCGAGTCGTGACGCTTTCCTTCGCCATCCCGCGCATTCAAAACCCGGCCGAATTCGGGCGCGTCGCCGTGCTGATGGGCGGCACCAGCGCCGAGCGCGAGGTGTCGCTGGATTCCGGCCGCAACGTGCTCGACGCGTTGCGCGCGCGCGACGTCGATGCGCACGCGGTGGACGGCATTCCGGCGTTGATCGAAGCCTTGATCGCGAAGAAGTTCGATCGCGTCTTCAACATCCTGCACGGCAACAAAGGCGGCGGCGAAGACGGCGTATTGCAAGGCGCGCTTGAAGCGCTGAATGTGCCTTACACCGGCTCGGGCGTGCTCGGTTCGTCGTTGACGATGGACAAGATTCGTACCAAACAGGTGTGGCTCAGCGAAGGCTTGCCGACGCCAAAATTCGTACGTTTGCCCGCGAACGCACGCGGTGCGGGTATGCGCGAAGCCGCGTATGCATTAGGTTTCCCGGTGTTCGTGAAACCGGCTTGCGAAGGCTCCAGCGTCGGCGTGTTCCGCGTACTCGCCGAGGCCGATCTCGCGCCCGCGGAAGCGTTCGCCGCGAACTACGCGGGCGAACTGCTGATGGAACAAATGGTGCAGGGCGATGAGTTTACCGTCGGTGTGCTTGGCGATGTGGCCTTGCCGTCGATCCGCATCGTGCCGGCGGGCGAGTGGTACGACTACCACGCCAAATACATCGCCGACGACACGCAGTATCTGTGCCCCGGTTTGAACGGCGACGACGAAGACACGATTCGCGATCTCGCCCTGCGCGCGTTCCGTGCCGCAGGCGGGCGCGGCTGGGGACGCGTTGACGTGATGCGCGATCGCCGCCTCGGTTTCCAACTGATCGAAGTCAACACCGCGCCGGGCATGACCAGTCACTCGTTGGTGCCCAAAGCCGCGCGCGAACTCGGCATCGATTTCGAAACGCTGTGCTGTCTGATCCTGGAAACGAGCGTCATCGAAACCGACCCGTCGGAGGCGCACGCACGATGAATGCGTTCTTGCGTCTGCTCGCCTGGATGCTCGCGCTGGTGCTGGTGGCGCTGCCGGTCGTGGCCGTGATCAACGGCTGGATCGGCGCCGAGCGCTGGCCGCTGCGCACCTTGCGCGTGGTCGGCGAATTGCAGCGCGTGGACGATGCCGCATTGCGCGCGGCGGTGAGGCCGCATGCGCAGCGCGGTTTCTTCGCCGTGCGTTTGGACGAAGCGCAAGCGGCGGTCGCGAAGCTGCCGTGGGTCGAACGCGCCGAAGTACGCAAACAATGGCCGGATGTGCTGATCGTGCAGGTCGTCGAGCATCGCCCGTTCGCGTGGTGGGGCGAAGATCGACTGCTGTCGGAGCGCGCGAAGATCTTCCCGGCGACGGGCGTCGCGGCGCCGAAAGGCTTGCCGCGATTCGACGGCCCGGAATCGGCCAGCGCCGATCTGATCGCGTTCTACAACGAGGCGCGTGCGATGTTCGCGCCTGCGGGCATCGATATCGTCGCGTTGCGCATCGACGCGCGCGGCAGCCGTTCTATGACGCTCTCCACCGGCGCCGAATTGCTGCTCGGTCGCGACGATCCGCGGCTGCGACTGGCGCGTTTCGCGCGACTGTGGCCGCAGTTGCAAGCGCAGAACGGCGCTGTCCTCGCGCGCGCCGATTTGCGTTACACCAACGGATTCGCGTTGACGTGGAAAAGGCCGGGAATGGGGAATGGGGAATCGGGAATCGCCGAAACGCCCTTCGCTCACTCGCCGCGCCTCGCCATCGAAACCTACGCTGTTGAACGATTCCCCATCCCCCATTCTCGATTCCCGGCTGTGCACTCATGAACCGCAAAGGCGACAAATCGCTCATCGTCGGCCTCGACATCGGCACGTCCAAGATCGTGACGCTCGTCGGCGAGTACGCGTCGGGCAGTCCGATCGAAGTGATCGGTATCGGCACGCACGAATCGCGCGGGCTCAAGCGCGGCGTGGTGGTCGATATCGAATCGACGGTGCAATCGATCCAGCGCGCGGTCGAGGAAGCCGAGTTGATGGCCGGCTGCGAAATCCGCTCGGTCTACGCCTCGATCTCCGGCAATCACGTGCAATGCCGCAATTCGCCCGGCATCGTGCCGATTCGGGACGGCGAGGTGAGCTATCAGGATCTCGATCGCGTGCTCGAAGCGGCGAAAGCCGTCGCGATTCCCGCCGATCAGAAAATCCTGCACGCGATCCCGCGCGACTACGTGCTGGACGATTCGCAGGAAGGCATCCGCAATCCGGTCGGTATGACCGGCGTGCGTCTCGAAGTGCATGCGCACCTCGTGGTTTGCGCGCAATCGGCGGCGGCGAATATCAGCAAATGCGTGCAGCGGTGCGGGTTGCAGGTCGACGATTTGATCTTCTCCTCGCTCGCCTCCAGCACCGCGGTGCTGACCGGCGACGAGCGCGAACTCGGCGTGGTGTTGGTGGATATCGGCGCCGGTACGACCGATATCGCGGTGTTCGTGCAGGGCGCGATTTGCCATACCGCCTCGCTGCCGATCGCCGGCGATCACGTCACCAACGACATCGCGCACATGCTGCGCACGCCCACGCCCGAAGCCGAGCAGATCAAGGTGCGTTACGCCTGTGCCTTGGCGCAACTCGCCACGGCGGAAGAAAGCATCCAGGTGCCGAGCGTCGGCGATCGTCCGCCGCGCCGCTTGCCGCGTCACGCCTTGGCGCAGGCGGTGCAGGGGCGCTACGAGGAAATCTTCGAGATGGTGCAGGCCGAACTGCGTCGTTCGGGCTTCGAGGAACTGGTGCGCGCCGGCATGGTGCTCACCGGCGGCGCGTCGAAGATGGAAGGCGTGATCGAACTGGCGGAAGAAATGCTGCAGATGCCGGTGCGCGTGGGCATCCCGCAGCATGTCAGCGGTTTGGGCGAAGTCGTCGGCAATCCGGTTCACGCCACCGGCGTCGGCCTGCTACTGATGGGCAGCCAGATCGAACATCCGCGGCGGCCGATGATTCCCGCCGGCCGCGCGGTGGGCGTGTTCAACAAGTTCCGGAATTGGTTCAAGGGCGAGTTTTAGCGTCGACGCGCGAAGCGCGTGCGGCGAGCGCGGCGGAATACAGAAAGAGCGATAAGAGCGAAAGCAAACGTCAGGTTCAGCGTTACCCGATACGACAACAGCATCACATAACTAGAGAGGATACGGTCATGGCATATTTCGAACTGGTCGAGAAAATGGCGCCGAACGCGGTCATCAAGGTCGTGGGCGTCGGTGGCGGCGGCGGCAACGCGGTCGCGCACATGGTCAACGGTTGCATCGAAGGCGTCGAGTTCATCACCGCGAACACCGATTCGCAGGCGATCAAGAACTGCGGCGCCAAGCTGCAGCTCCAACTCGGCAGCAACGTCACCAAAGGTCTGGGCGCGGGCGCGAATCCCGAAGTCGGCCGTCAAGCCGCGCTCGAAGATCGCGAACGCATCATGGACGCGCTGCAGGGCGCCGACATGGTGTTCATCACCGCCGGCATGGGCGGCGGCACCGGCACCGGCGCCGCGCCGGTCGTCGCGCAATTGGCGAAGGAGATGGGCATCCTGACCGTCGCCGTCGTCACCAAACCGTTCCCGTTCGAAGGTCGTCGCCGCATGCAGGTGGCGCTCAAAGGCATCGAAGAGCTGTCGCACCATTGCGATTCGCTGATCACGATCCCGAACGAAAAACTCATCACGGTCCTCGGTCGCAACGCGACGATGATCCAGGCCTTCCGCGCCGCCAACGACGTGCTGCAGGGCGCGGTGCAGGGCATCGCCGATCTGATCGTGCGCCCGGGCCTGATCAACGTCGACTTCGCCGACGTGCGCACGGTGATGAGCGAAATGGGTCTGGCGATGATGGGCACCGGCACCGCGCGCGGCGACGATCGCGCGCAGGCCGCCGCGGAAGGCGCGATCAACAATCCGCTGCTCGACGACGTGAATCTCGCCGGCGCCAACGGCATTCTGGTCAACATCACCGCCGGCCCGGATTTCACCATGGCCGAATTCGACGAAGTGGGCCGCACCATCGAGCACTTCGCGTCGGAAGACGCGACGGTCGTGATCGGTACCGTGCTCGACCCGGAGATGCAAGACGAAGTGAAAGTCACCGTGGTCGCGACCGGTTTGAACCGCTCGGTCGCGGCGCGTCAGCCGGTGCGCGGCGAGCGCGACGAGGTCTACGCCGCGCCGCAGCGTCGCCCGCAAGTGCAACTGATCAACACGCAGGCGCGTCGCGATGCGACCACCGGCATGGTGATCGACGAGCCCTCCAACCCGTTCGCTTCGGGCGCCGGTATCGCCGCCAACTTGCGCGGTCGCAGCGATGCGTCGACGTCCTCGACGCCGGCGGCAGCGGATTTCGGCAGCGATAGCAGCTACTTGGATATTCCGGCGTTTCTGCGTCGCCAAGCGGATTGATCAGCGCTTGGATCGAAACGCTTAGCGTGCTGTCCCGCCGAATCTTCGGCGGGGGATCGCAGCGCGGTTCGATGCGATCGCGCACGCTCGGCGCGGCCGTATCGCTTGCGCGTTGCGACGGAAGGATCGACCGTTGTTGTTTGCCGTGACCTTCTCCCGTCGGGCCGATGGCCCGGCGGGACGTTTTCGTCGGCGATGCCATGCTTCGCAGGCGACCCCTCGCCCGAGCGCGCCCTGGCGCATTCCCCTCGATTTGTGAAATCGAATTGATCTATCGCGCCGTTTTATAGACGTCGACGCCCGTTTTCGCGCCGATTTATGCCGAAACGCGCGTTCGATCTAGCGTCGCCCGCCGATCTCGGTTAACGTCCGCGCCGGGGGAATTCCGAGTCCACTTCGCATGCGACCGCCGTCCGCGCGGCCGTCGTCCGTACCTCTCGCGTACGGCGTGGCGCATACCCGAGCCGCTCAAGCCGCTCGCGCGAATCGGTCGACGATCAACACCCCGCCGTTTTCATGGACGCCACGGTCAGGGACGCCATCGACCCCATTGCGAGCGTATCGATCATGCACATGTTGTATCCGGAAGGTCCCACGTCCGTTCCGCAGAAATTGACCGAACCCAGCGCGACCTATCGTCGTCATGCTTGGCTCGCGATGTCCGGCCTGCTCGCGTTCATCGCGATCTATTTCGGTTTGCTGGTGTGGTTCGTGTTCACCGCATACCGCTTGTTCAAGGCGCTGGCGGCCGGCAGCAACGACCCGCTGATGCTCTTGATCGGCGCCGGCTGCGCGACCTTCCTGGCGATCTTCATGATCAAGGCGCTGATTTTCAACAAGCGCGCCCACGACAAGAGCGACGACATCGAGCTCAAGCCGCAGGATCAGCCCGAGTTGTTCGCATTCCTGCATCGATTGGCCGACGAAGCCGGCGCCCCGCGCCCGCATCGCGTGTTCCTGTCGTCGCGCGTCAATGCCTGCGTGTTCTACGACTTGTCGCCGATGAACCTGATCTTCCCGTCGAAGAAGAATCTGGAAATCGGTCTCGGCCTGGTCAACGTGCTCAGCCTGGGCGAGTTGAAAGCGGTGCTCGCCCACGAGTTCGGTCACTTCGCACAACGTTCGATGGCGGTCGGTCGTTGGGTCTACATCGCGCAGCAGATCGCCGGGCACATCGTCGCCAAGCGCGACGCGCTCGATTCGTTTCTCGAAGGCTTGTCGCGGATCGATATCCGCATCGCGTGGATCGGCTGGCTGCTGTCTGTGATCGTGTGGT
>JAGNNB010000125.1 GCA_017990865.1 Lysobacteraceae bacterium | reverse complement strand
GAACGAAACCAACGCATCTCAAACCCTGCGACGTCTGCGCGGTGAAATACCCGGGAAGCGCGACGCCGGGGTTCGATCGCGGCCGACCGCGGCCGATCCGACGAGGCGATATCGCAGGCAAGCCGACCACAGGCGCACGAGGTAAGGCCGTATTACGAAGAATACGACCGCGCGACGCAGGCGCAGCCGGAGGCCGGACGCGCGGCCTTGAACGACATCGCGATCGTCGAATCGCTGTCAAAGGTGGCGCCGGTGATGCTGACCGCGGGTCTCGTCGCGACGCTCGGCTTTTTCTCGCTGATCACTTTCGACGTGGCGACGATTCGCACCTTCGGCATCTTTACCGGCCTGGGTATCGTCAGCGCGATGGTCATCGAGCTGACCTTCATCCCCGCGCTGCGCAGCCTGCTGCCGGCGCCGCCGCCGTCGACGCAAAAAGCGAACGCCGGGCGGCTGTGGCGCAAGTTCGCCGACGGATTGACGAATCTGGTGCTGCGCCGCAATCGCGCGGTCCTGGCCGGCTTTCTGGCACTGGCCGCGTTGGCCGCGATCGGGATGGGCTTCGTGCAGCGCGAGAATTCCACCAAGAGTTATTTCGCCGACGACCTCGATATTCGCGCGGAAGACCGTTTTCTCAACGCGCATCTCGCCGGCACCAACACCTTGTACGTGGTGTTCCGCGGCGACGGCATCGATCGGATGAAAGACCCGGCGGTGCTGGCGCTGATCGAGCGCACGCAACGCCACATCGAGGCATTGCCCGATGTCGGCAAGACGCTGTCGATCGTCGATCTGCTCAAGCGCATGAACAGCTCGATCAACGGCGGCGCCAAAGGGTTCGACACCCTGCCCGCCTCGCAGGATCTGGTATCGCAATATCTGCTGCTGTATTCGATGTCGGGGCAGCCGACCGATTTCGATCCCTATATCGATTACGACTACAAGAACGCGAATCTGATCGTGTGGATGAAGAACGACAGCAGCCGCTACGCCGGCGACGTCGTGGCGGACATCCGCGCCTTCTTGCAGCCGCAGTTGCCCAAAGGCGTGCGCGTGCAGATCGGCGGCAGCGTGCCGCAGTCCTCCGCGCTGAGCGAGACGCTGGTCGAAGGCAAGATCCGCAACATCCTGCAGATGATGCTGGTGGTGCTGATCGCCGGCACGGTGATTTTCCGCTCGCTGGCCGCGGGGTTCTGTCTCGCCGCGCCGCTGTTGCTCACCGTGCTGGTCAATTTCGGCGTGATGGGCCTGACCGGCATTCCGCTGAACACGCCCAATTCGGTGAATTCGGCGATGGCGATCGGCATCGGCGCCGACTACGCGATTTACCTGCTCTACCGCTTCCGCGAGGAATACGTCGGCCTCGGCGATTTCGACCTCGCCATGCGCGAAACCATGCAGACCGCCGGCAAAGCCATCGTCTACGTCGCTTCGGCGATCGCCGGCGGCTATTCGGTGCTGTTGTTCTCCTTCGGTTTCTACGTCCACATCTGGTTCGGAATCCTCATCGTCATGTCCATGATCGTCAGCGCCGCCTCCGCCTTGATTCTGATTCCCGCCCTGCTCAAGACCTTCCGGCCCGCGTTCGCGCTCGGCGGCGGCAAGGCCCGCGCGGGCGCACCGCTCGCGGGGACGGCCGCCCTGCTGCTGGCGACGACGCTGGCCACGCACGCGCCGGCTCACGCCGCGCAGCTCGACGCGCAGACGGTGATGACCCGGAACTATCAGGCCACGCGTTTCGCCGATTCGCGTTCGGAAGCGACGTTTCGTCTGGTCAGCAGCGGCGGCCAGGAGCGCGTGCGCAAGACGCTCGGCGTGACCAAGATGCAGCCCGACGGCGTGCAGAACCGGCGCATGATCCGCTTCCTCTCGCCCAGCGACGTGCGCAACACCGCCACGCTGCTGATCGAAAATGCCGGCAAGGACGACGACATCTGGGTCTATCTGCCCGCGACCAAAAAAGCGCGACGCTTGGCCGCGAACAACAAGCGCAGCAGCTTCATCGGCACCGATCTTTCGTACGGCGACATCGTCGGCCATCGGCCCGAAGACTGGACCCACGCCCTGCAGCCCGAAGCCACCATCGCCGGCAAAGCCGTCTACGTGGTCGAATCCAAACCCGCCAGCGCCAAGATCGGCGGCGATTCGGGCTATTCCAAGCGCGTGAGTTGGATCGCCAAGGACAGCTTCGTCGCGCTGAAGGTCGACTTCTACGACGCCGCCGGCCGGCTGCTCAAAACCCTGGAGAACGCCGACGTGCGCCAGATCGACGGCGCGCCGGGTAAATGGCAGGCGATGAGCGTGAAGGTGCGCAATCACCAGACCGGCCATACCACGCTGGTGAAGTTCGAGAGCTTCAAGGCCAATACCGGCCTGGGCGATGAGTTCTTCTCGACCCGCTATCTGGAAAAAGAGCAGTAAGTCGGCATGCGTTGGATTTTCCTCCGCCGCCGGCCGGCGCGGACTGCGGGCGGCGCGGTCGTTTCATGCTTCGCGCTGATCGTCGGCGGCTGGGCCGCGGCGGGCGACGCGCGCGCCGCCGAGCCGCCGTTCGGCGAATGCCGCGCGGGGTGGTGGTCGTCCAATCGCGATCTCGACGACCGCGAGGGCATCGCCAAAGCCGATTGTCTGATCCAGTGGCGCGGCGATGCCGGCGAACATCTGCGCTTCGGCCTCAGCGGGCGCCTGGGCAACAACCACACCGGCGCCGCCAACGATGCCGACGCCGAATTGCGCGAAGCCTTCGCGGAGTTCGACCGAGGCCGCTGGACCGTGCGCGCGGGCCGGCAGATCGTCGCCTGGGGCCGCGCCGACAAGATCAACCCCACCGACAGCTTCTCGACCCGCGACTTCACCCTGCTGGCCTCAGACGACGACGAGCAGCGCCGCGGCAGCGACGCGCTGTCGCTGCGGTTCGATCTGAGCGACTCGGCGTCGCTCACCGCGGTCGCCGCCGATTTCGCGCCGCACCGTTTGCCAGAAGGCCCGCTGCCGAAGCCGCTGCATCGCGACGATGCGCCGCAGCGGCTCGATCTGGGGCTGCGTCTCGACCGCGTCGGCGAGCGCGTGGACTGGTCGCTCTCTTGGTTCGACGGTCACGACCGGATGCCGCGCTATCGCTTGGCCACGCTGTCGCCGCAACCCACGCTGGCGATCGGCTACGAGCGCGCGCAGGTGGCCGGCGCCGATTTCGCCGCCGCGGCGGGCCGTTGGTCGTTCCGCGGCGAAGCGGCGTATGCCCGCAAGGAAGGTCGTGGCGACGCCTTGCGGGCCGTGCTCGGGCTCGACACCGACCTCGGCGACACCGCCAACCTGAATCTGCAGTGGGTGTACGCCTCGCGCTCGGATTACCGGGATCCGAAATCGCTGCCTGCGCCGTTCCGACCGCTCGCGACGGCGCTCAATCAACTCAACCGCGAATTCGGGGCGCGCGAGCAGTCCATGACCCTGCGCCTGACCCAGCGACTGCGGAACGAGCGCCTGAAATTGGAATGGGCCGGCGTGTTTTCGCTAGACGACGGCAGCGGCATTCTCCGGCCGCGCCTGACCTACCAAATCGACGACCGCTTCAAGATCGTGATCGGCGCGGATCGCGCCTACGGACATTCCGAAACGACGTTCGGCTCGCGCCGCGACAATAATCTGGCCTTCGGCGAAGTCGGTTTCGTGTTTTGAGCGTCGCGCTTCGAGGCGCGATGTTTGTCGGCGCGTTGTTCAGGCCGGACGTTTTGACGTCCGTTTCGGCGCACCGCGCCGCATCGATCGCCGATGTGTGTCCCGCGTGCCGAAACGCCGACAGCGGGTATACGGATACGCATAACAAAAACGCCGACCATCGTGCGGTCGGCGTTCTGGGCATCCATCGGAAACAAAAAGCTAAGCGGTCGAGCATGAAACTCCGCACGAACCGTCCGCTCGCATCGCAGCGAACTCCCGCCCCGCGACGCGGGCTCAACTCCACGAGGGCCTGCTCAACGCAGGCTTGCTCGATGCGAGTTGCTAAACGCGGGCTTGCTCAACGCGGGCCTGCTCAACGCGGGCCTGCTCAACCCGGGCTTGCTCGACACGACTCGCAACACTGGCGGAGAGTGAGGGATTCGAACCCTCGATGGAGTTTTTGACCCCATACTCCCTTAGCAGGGGAGCCCCTTCGGCCTCTCGGGCAACTCTCCGGCGATGCGGTGTGAAACGGTGCAGTGCGAAGCGGTGCGAAAGGATACCGGCTCAGTCGTCCTGCGGCAAACCCGACGTCGGCTCGCCGCCGCCGCGATGACCGCGGTCGTCGCCGCGCTGAATGCGCTGGTAAATCTCTTCGCGGTGAACGGCGACGTCTTTCGGCGCGGTAATACCGATACGGACCTGATTGCCTTTGACGCCAAGCACGGTCACGGTCACGGTGTCGCCGATCATCAGTGTTTCGCCAACACGGCGAGTCAAAATCAGCATTGCATCTCTCCGTATGCCGGCGTCCCCTCGCCGACATTCTTGTGTTGTTGTTTCGCGACCGCTGATCGGGGAAAACGGCTGTCGCAAACGCAAGAGGTGAAAAATAACCGGAGGGTCGAACCCCGGAAAGCGCCGAAGGTCACGCTTCGCGCTTCATCCGTTCGACCACCCAGTCGTGGATGCCATCCAATGCAATGCGCAGCCGTGGGCCGTCTTCGCCGCCCCCCTGGGCCATATCGGGTCGGCCTCCGCCTTTACCCCCGATCTGACCGGCTACATGAGCGAGGAGCTCTCCGGCCTTGACAGGCCCGAGCGCTGCGCCGCTCACGCCCGCAACAAGGGCCACTTTACCATCCGCCGCGCCCGCGAGCAGCACCACCGCATCGCGAAGTTGCTGTTTGAGCGTATCCACCGCGTCGCGCAAGGCCTTGGCGTCGAGGCCCTCCACCCGCGCCGCAAGCACTTTCGCGCCGCCCGCATCGGTCGCGGAGGCCGCCAAATCGGCCACCGTGGCGCTCGCGGCCTTGGCTTTCAGGCTCTCCAACTCGCGTTCGATTTTTTTCTGTTTTTCGAGCAACGATCGCACTTTCTCGGGCAGATCGGCCGCCGAACCGCCCAGTAAATCCGCCGCTTCGTTCAGCCGGCGCTCCTGTTCGTCCACGAAATCGAGCGCGCCCTGACCGGTCACGGCTTCGATCCGGCGCACGCCGGCCTGAATTCCGCCCTCGGAGACGATCTTGAACACGCCGATGTCGCCGGTCCGGCGCACATGGGTGCCGCCGCACAGTTCGGTCGAGGTCTCGCCCATGCGCAGCACGCGCACGCGTTCGCCGTATTTCTCGCCGAACAGCGCCATCGCGCCGAAATCCAACGCCTCCTGCATGTCCATCTGCCGTACTTCGGCTTCGCTGTTGACGCGGATCTCGACATTGACCAAACGTTCGATCTCGGCCAATTCCGCCGCCGTCACCGGCTGGAAATGCGCGAAGTCGAAGCGCAGGCGATCGGGCGCGACCAACGAACCTTTCTGGGTCACATGCGTACCGAGCACGCGGCGCAGCGCGGCATGCAGCAGATGCGTGGCGCTGTGGTTCAGCACGATCGCTTCGCGGCGCGCGGTATCGACGCGGCCGTGCAAACGATCTCCACGGCGCAAGCTGCCGACCGCGAGCGTACCGACGTGGCCGAAAAACTGGCCCGCGAGTTTCTGCGTATCGCTCACCGCGAACCCCGCGCCCTCGCCCGCCAGCGTGCCGGTATCGCCGACCTGACCGCCGGATTCGGCGTAGAACGGCGTGCGATTGAGCAGCACGATGGCGTCGTCGCCCGCGGCGATGCGGTCGACCGGCTTGCCGTCCTTCAACAACGCGACGACTTCGAGATCGTCGGCGTCGAGACGGTCGTAGCCGAGGAATTCGGTGGGCGAGAGTTGTGCGATGAGTTCGCCGGGAAGCGCAACGCCGCCGCCGAATTTTCCGGCTTTGCGCGCGCGATCGCGCTGTTCTTCCATCAAGCGTTCGTATTCGGCGGACACTTCCGCCGACGCTTCGCCCAAGCCTTTCTCGCGCAGGATGTCGAGAATCAAATCCGGCGGGCAACCGTAGGTGTCGTGCAACTGAAACAACTGCTCGCCATCGATCTTGCCGCCGCTCTGCGCGAGATAGCCTTCCAGACGCGTCATGCCGGCATCGAGCGTTTGCGCGAACGCGGCTTCCTCGGCTTTCAGCGCGCGCTCGACGAGTTCGCGCTTCGCGACGAGTTCCGGATAAGCGTCGCCCATCACGTCGATCAGCGGCTGCAGCATGCGCCAGAAATTACCGTCGGGATTGAGCGCGCCGAGTTTCCACAGATGGCGAATCGCGCGACGGATGATCCGACGCAGTACATAGCCGCGACCTTCGTTGCTCGGCAGCACGCCGTCGACGATCAAGAAACTGCAGGCGCGGATATGGTCCGCGATCACACGCAACGATTTGTGTTCGAGGTCGGCGGTGTTGGTGATCGTCGCCGCGGCCTTGATCAAATGCTGGAACAGGTCGATTTCGTAGTTGCTGTGCACGTGCTGCAGCACGGCCGCGACGCGTTCCAGACCCATGCCCGTGTCCACGCACGGCGCCGGCAACGGCAACAGCGTGCCGTCGGGCTGGCGATCGAACTGCATGAACACGTTGTTCCAGATTTCGATGAAGCGGTCGCCGTCCTCGTCGGGCGAACCCGGCGGGCCGCCGGGGATGTGCGCGCCGTGGTCGTAGAAAATTTCCGTGCACGGGCCGCAGGGGCCGGTGTCGGCCATCTGCCAGAAATTATCGGACGCGTACGGCGCGCCTTTGTTGTCGCCGATGCGGATGATGCGATCCGCCGGCAGACCGATCTGCGTGTGCCAAATATCGAAAGCTTCGTCGTCGGTGTGGTAGATCGTGACCAGCAACTTGTCTTTCGGTAGCTTCCACACGCCGGTCAACAATTCCCAGGCGTAAGCGATCGCGTCCTGCTTGAAGTAATCGCCGAAGCTGAAGTTGCCCAGCATTTCGAAGAAGGTGTGGTGACGCGCGGTGTAGCCGACCTGATCGAGATCGTTGTGCTTGCCGCCGGCGCGCACGCAGCGCTGGCTGGAAGCGGCGCGGGTGTAGCTGCGCTTCTCGGCACCCAGGAACACGTCCTTGAACTGCACCATGCCGGCGTTGGTGAACAGCAGCGTCGGGTCGTTGCCCGGCACCAAGGGGCTCGACGGCACCACGGTGTGGCCCTTCGAGCGGAAGAATTCCAGGAAATCGCTGCGGATTTGCGAGGTGCTGATCGTCGGGGTGCTGCTATCGGTGGTTTTCATGGCATCGGTCGGAATGACGGGCGCAGTCCCCGCGCCGCGAAGCCGCCAGAATGGGGGCGCGGAATGGAGTGAACAACCCAAGTGGCCTAGGTTAACAGGCCGGAAGCGGCGGTTGGTCGCGGAAGCCCGCGATCGGGCGTAGGAGGGCCTTCAGGCCCGATCCTTCGAGGTCTTCTGCAAGGAGTCGGCGCTGAAGCGCCTCCTGCGCGCCCTCTTACGCGCTTCCTCCGCGCTTCCTCCGCGCCGGATACTGGCGACGAGCTCAATCCTCGTCGGGGTCGAAGCGGGTCGCGGCACGCACCTGATCGCCGGAAAAACCGCGACGGATCAGTAATTCGGCGGCTTTGCGCTGGACGGCGCGGTCTTCGAGGGTAGCGCCGAAGCGGCGACGGACCAGGTCGCGCGCGTTTTCGGTCCAATCGCCGTCGTAGGCGTCCATCGAAGCCTGAACGGCTTCGCGGTCCAGGCCGTGGGTGCCGAGTTCGGCGCGGATGCGGATCGGGCCGTAGCCGGTGTTCGCCCGGCTGCGCACCAGTTGCTCGGCGAAGCGGGCGTCGTTTTGCCAGCCTTCCGCGGTCATTCGATTCACCGCGGCCTGGGCTTGCTCGGCCTCGATCCCGCGCACGGCGAGTTTGCGGGTCAGTTCCTTGCGCGAATGCTCGCGCCGCACCAGCAGCGCGAGCGCGCGCTGAGCGGGCGTGAGTTCGGGCCGCGCGCGCTTGGCGCGGGGCGCGGGACGCTCGTCGTCGGGCGGGTCGATATGCGACATGCCGGGCCTCGTCGTGCCCTCGTCATTCCGCCAGGAC
>JAGNNB010000124.1 GCA_017990865.1 Lysobacteraceae bacterium | reverse complement strand
GGAATCGGTAGACGCAGCGGACTCAAAATCCGCCGCCCTTAAAAGCGTGTGGGTTCGAGTCCCACCTTCGGCACCAATACGAAAGCCACGCCTATGCGTGGCTTTCGCTTTTTTACAAGCCATGAAACTTACCTGATAGCTAGCGAGGGGTTTCGGGGGTTCAACGACAGCGCTACCCTTGACTCCAGCACATCGGAACGTCGCATCGTTTCAAAGGGGGCAAAGTATGGCAAAGACTTTCCTGCACGGACTCGCGTTAGCCAACTACCGCGGCATCGGATCAGAACTGCAGCGGATCGGTCCGTTTCAAGATATCAATTTCTTTATCGGGCCGAATAATGCCGGAAAGTCAACAATTTTGTCGTTCTTGGGCAACTACTTAAATGCGACTGATGATCGTCTGCCATTTGAACGACATGTACGCGGCCCTTGGAGCCGCAAGTTTCTCAAAATAGATGTCAACATCAACGCACCTGACAGTCAGGTCGAGTATGGGATTGGAGTCTCTTCAATCTCCATTCTAAAAAACATAGAAAAGCAATTTCCCTATCAAGTCGGACACCTATCTAAAGTCATCAAGGCCATTTCTAATGGCGATGTCACATGGTTTTTTGCAGAAAAAACTACCGGACAGCTCAAGCTTAGAGATTGCAAAGATAATGAAATAAAAGATCTTTTGCACCCAAGCGAATGGCGGGAAGTTTGGAGCACTGTCACGCATCAAAATGGCGGCAGTATAGAAAAGCATTGGATCCCAGAGACAATTTCAAAAATTGTTGAATTTCAACCAATATCTTTCCCCGCTATAAGACTGATTCCAGCGATTAGGCAAATTGGGCCAAAGAGCGAAGAATTTAAAGATTTTAGCGGGCACGGCTTAATCGACAAGTTAGTCGAACTTCAAAACCCCGGAATGGATGAGCTACATCTGGCAAAAAAATTTGAAAAAGTTAATGAATTTCTTAGAGAAACTACAGATTCAAATAATGCGCGAATCGAAATCCCGCATCATCGAGACTACATACTTGTTCATATGGATGGGAAGACACTGCCTCTTTCATCCCTCGGCACCGGAATCCATGAAGTCATCATGCTAGCGGCATTTTGCACGCTATACGACGATGAGATCATTTGCATCGAAGAACCCGAAATTCATCTGCACCCGCTCTTGCAGCGAAAATTCATTCGTTACCTTCGCGACAACACCTCAAATCAGTACTTTATTGCCACGCACTCGGCGAGCATGATCGACGCGGTTCCGGCCGCCATCTTCAGCGTGACGAATCAGAATGGGCAAACGGAAGTGCGTTTGGCCGAAACTGCATCCGACCGCCACGAGATATGCCAAACGCTCGGCTATCGCGCCTCCGACATTCTACAGTCGAACGCAGTCATCTGGGTCGAAGACCCATCGGACCGCATCTATCTGAAACACTGGATCCGGCAGAAGGCACCCGATCTGACAGAAGGTATCGATTATTCGATCATGTTCTACGGCGGCAGATTACTCAGCCACCTTACCGCTCATGACCCCGAGATCGAAGATTTCATCTCATTGCGAAAACTCAACCGGAATATCGCCATCGTGATCGATAGCGACAAAAAAACCGCTCAATCTCCGATCTACGAAACAAAAAAACGTATCTGCAAAGAGTTTGGAGAAGATTTTGCTTGGGTAACGGCTGGCAGGGAGATCGAAAATTACATTCCTACTGACACAATCGAAAACGCACTGAAAAGTATCTACAAGGATAATTTCGAGAAGTTGGCTAAAAAAGACAAATACGACCACGCCCTGTATTTCCATAAAAAGGGCATAGCAGAGCCATACACTGAAGCAGACAAGGTCAAAGTAGCCAAAAAGGTCTGCGAGGAAGCGACTGATTACTCAAGGCTAGACCTTGAGAAGCGCGTCAATTCGCTGATCGAATTCATTAGAACATCGAACGGCTGAAATACAGGGGGTATGAGCAAAGCGGGAAACAGCAAGCCTACGCCCCCAGCGCTTGCGACCAAAATGCATTCTTGCGCATCTACTTGATCGTCGCTCGTGAACCCGCGGGCGTATCGGGTTCGTCGCGACCTTCGGACGCAGAACCACCCGCCCCTGCGCAGGACGCACCCGCTTCGAACCCGCAGACGCATGATCTCGACACGACTCGTTTCGATTCCTTCGCTGACCTATGCGCCGCCTGCGGTGCAGCGCTTCGATGCCGATCTTGGCGATTGGCGTTTGATCGCATTCAATATCGGTCCCGATCGCGCGTTGTTCGGTCTGTGGGTGCCGCGCGTCGATGAGACCGGAGATGGCCTACCCTCGCGCGCGCCGCAGGCACGGCGGCGCTATCGCGTCGTCTCGCATCACGACAGCGTGCGCACGCTCGATCTCGCGATCGACGATGCGCCGCTGGATCTGCACGACGCGCAGCCGCTCGGCGACGACGTTCTGCTCATCGGCGGGCGTTCGCGGCGCCACGCGAACGGCGATGCCGAAGCGAACGGGCGACTCTACGGAGCCGACGGTGCGTTCCGCCGGGCGATCGTGCTGGGCGACGGCATCGGCACGGTGCAGACCGCGCGCGACGGCACGATTTGGACGGGTTACTTCGACGAAGGCGTCTTCGGCAACCTCGGCTGGACCGAGCCGCTCGGCGCGTCCGGTCTCGTGGCTTGGGGCGACGACGGCGCGATCCGCTACCGCTACTCGCCGCCTGCGAGCACCGACGCCATCGTCGATTGCTACGCCATCAACGTCGCCGACGACGCGACGTGGTGTTACTACTACACCGATTTTCCGCTGGTGCGTATCGAGCACGGTCGCGAAACCGGCGTGTGGCGGCCCGAGGTGCGCGGCGCGCACGGTTTCGCGGTCGGCGCGGGCTATGCCCTGTTCGGCGGCGGCTACGGCGATTACGACCGCATTCGCTTGATCGCGCTGAAAGACGACGGCCGCTGCGAGACGCTCGCGGACTTCGCCTTGGAAGACGAACGCGGGCGCCGTTTGCCCGGGCACCACTGCGTCGGCCGCGGGCAATCGCTGTATTTCCGCAACGACGAGGCGATTCACCGCTTCGATATCGGCACCGCGTTGCGACTGGTTCGAGAACGCCGCGGCCACTGACGTCCGTCTGCGGATTCGGCACCTGGAGTATCGCGTCCGTAGCCTCGTGCGACGGCGTATTCAGACGCCCGGCATACTGCGATCATAGGCGCATCGATCCGACCGCTCTCTCCCGACTCGCCCTCATGATCTCGCCCCGCTCGCTCGCCCTGGGTGTCGCCCTGGCGCTGTTCGCCGCCGGTTGCGGCCTGCCGACCAAACCCACCCCACCCGCACCGACGGTCAAACCGACGCCGCCGAAGCCGGTGAAGATCAAGATCGGCTTGGCGCTGGGCGGTGGGGCCGCGAAAGGCTTCGCGCACATCGGCGTGATCAAGATGCTGGAAGCCAATGGCTTCAAGCCGGAAGTGGTGTCCGGCACCAGCGCCGGCAGCGTGGTCGGCGCGCTGTACGCCAGCGGCATGGACGTGTTCCAAATGCAGAAGAACGCGGTGGCGCTGGACGAAGCCAGCATCCGCGATGTGGGCCTGTTCGGCGGCGGGTTGGTCAAAGGCCAGAAGCTGCAGGACTATGTCAACAGCATGGTCGGCGGCCGGACGATCGACAAGATGAAACTGCCCTTCGCCGCGGTCGCCACCACGCTGCAGGACGGCAAACGCATCGTGTTCACGCGCGGCAACACCGGGCAGGCGGTGCGCGCCTCGTGCAGCATTCCCGGCGTGTTCGAGCCGGTGAAGATCGGCCAATTCCATTACATCGACGGCGGCGTGGTCAGCCCCGTGCCGGTGGACGCCGCGCGCCAACTCGGCGCGGAGTTCGTGATCGCGGTGGACATCTCCAGCAAGGCCGCCGGCCGCACGCCGGACAGCCTGCTCGGCGTGGTGAATCAATCGATCATGATCATGGGCCAGAAACTCGGCGAGCAGGAAATGACCCGCGCCGACGTGATTATCCGCCCCAGCGTCAACGACATCGGCGCGGCGGATTTCGAGCAGCGCGGTACCGCGATTCTGGAAGGCGAACGCGCGGCGCTCGCGGCGATGCCGCAAATTCGCGCGAAATTCGCCGAAGCCCGCGAAAAGAAGCGTCTGGCGATGGCCGCGGCCGAAGCGCGTAATCGCCCCACTCCGCCGCCGAAGCCCAAATGCGAGAAGAAAGGCATGCTCGGCGGTTTGTTCGGCGACGACGAGTGCGAGGACGAAAAACGCTGACAGACGCATCGCGGAGTCATCTCGCGGAGTCATCTCGCGGATTCATCGGCGCAAACGAGAAGGGCCGGCATCGCCGGCCCTTCTCGTTTGCATCACTGTCGAATGCTCGGATCAATGAACCTCTCGCATCGGCCGGAATAACGCTTCTTGCAATATTCCCGTCGCGGTACAGCTCTGTACGGACAAGCCCGCCAAATCGGTGCGACGGCGGCGCAGGTCGCCGAAAGAACGCCTAGGCGTCAAAAAGATCGGGTCATCCTTAAGGAAAGTCGTCGGTGCCGCCAATGTCCCTCTACCCGTCAGGAACTTCGACAACTCGCTCTGCACGTTGAAATCGCGCACATCGATATGCACGAACTTGGTATCGTCCCTCGGATCCACAGGAATCGGCAAAGGATGACCGTTGTCTCGCGTTTCGCCGCCGTGGCAGGCGTTGCAGGTGTTGAGCGAGAACCGATGCCGCTTCTGGTTATCGACGCCGGGCGCGTTCCACACCGCGGAGTCGGCGACGGAGAAGTTGATGGTGGATCCGGTCAGAAACGGCTGTCCCAGATACGTTGTGGGCACCACGGTCACGCCGCTGTTGATGAAACTCGCCAGCAGAGGCGTGTTGTTCCAACTGTGATGCGGCGTGTTTTTCGTCGAAACGATATGCAGCATGCGATCGTCCAGAAGATGAAACTCTCTCAACTCCCAACGGCCGCTGCGCGGGATCGCCGCCCGCCCCAGCTGCTCGGGAGTCGGATCGATATCGATCGGTATTCCGTATCCGGTCAATGCGACTTCGTTGGTCCGGATTTGATTGATCGCGCTTCCGTTGGGCTTCGTGCTGTCGGCGCCCGCCAAGGTGAACTGATCGGTGATCGACTGCAGCGCGGCGTTGTATGTGGGGCTGCCCAGCGTCAGGTTGCTCAGGCCGATCCATTCGTTCGCGTAGTTTCGAATCAGGCTGCATTGCTGAATGGGAACGCCGTATTCCAGGATCACCGTGAAGTCCATCTTCGAGCAGCCGCCGTTCTTGTTGCGATCGACGACGCCGAACACGAAGCGGCCCTCGCCGGCGTTGGTCGGGATTCCGTGCGCGCCACCGTACAGCGAAGATCCCGCCAGCGTGCTGCGCAAATCGACGCGGTTGACGATGCCGAGCAAGCGCATCGGCGACTGATTGAGATCGAGTCTACCGTTCGCATCGCGCGGCCAAGGATCGAGCACCAACGTCCGGATTCGGCTGCGCGCAGGCACCGGGAAGGTATTGATCGTATGCGTCACGTTCCAGGACAGCAGCCAATCCTCGACGAATTCGGCCGGGTTCACGCCGGTCGACGACTCGTTCGCCATTTCGGTCATCAGGGTCTTGAATGTCCACGCGCCGTCCGGGTCGCCCACGTTGCCGCAGATATCGAAGGTGCGGGTCGGGTCCTGCACGACCGAAAGATCGGTGATCATCAGGGTCTTGTCCGGCGTCATTCCGGGCAACGGCGGCAGCAGGATATCGATGTCGCGAATCGAAATCGGCGCCATTCTGGCGCGCGCTTCGTCAACGACTTCGGGAGCGATGAATCGGAAATCGGCTTCTTTCACCAACTCGCGCCCATCGAACAGCGGGGTCGTTTTCTCCTTGGTTTCTGCGATCAGTTCCTTGCGCGCTCTTTGCTCTTCGACGAACCGGTCGAAATCGAAGTCGATCAGCGAAGCGAAGCGTTTCGGGTCCTTCGCGTCGCGCTTCAAACGGTATTCGCGCTTATCGATCGCGAACACGACCGTATCGCCGAGCGTTTCCGCGTTTTCGTAGCGAATGGCGAGCTCGGCATTGCCCTCGGGATATCCGGCCGATTCCAGAGGCGTCAACTCGATATCCGTCGGCATCGGCGGGTTCTCGTCGACGGCAGGTGGCTCTTCTTTGGCGGCCGCATTGAACGATGTCGCAGGTGCGCGGGCGGATGATGGCGGAGAAAATTCCGATTCTGCGGAAGCCGCGGGCGTTTTAGCCTTCTCCGCTCGCGCCGCCGACCACGGCGGATCGCAAGCGGACAGACCGCAGGATACGACCAGAACGCAAAATGCGTGGAGAACGTTTCTCGGTCCGCCGCGGGCAAGACGATCGTGAGACATGATGATTCACTCCTTGTGAATGCAATGGTTAACGCAGGGGATCCTTCCGCGAAACATTCCGGCTGCGTCGGCCGTTCGTTTCCGCACGACCGTGGAGAGCCGGAACTCACAGACATCCCTGGATGAGCGCAAGCCAAACGCGGGAAACGGCATGCGCACTGAATACATTCGCAGAAAAGGCCCCGTTACGGACATCCGCAGCAAAAGAAAAAGGCCGGAAAACCCGGCCTTTTTCATAATCCAATCGAATACTGAAAATCGATCCAAAAAACGTATTGAGTTCATGCGTAGTGCACGCCTCCGTTTCGAGACACGCTGCTGCGCTTCATGCTAAGCATGCGCAGAAGCGCTGCACGCGGCATTCACCGCGCGATCGCCACCGCAGGCGCGAAGTCCACGCGACGACGTTCTTGGATGCGCCGGCCATCGAAACGCCCTTCGACCAATTCGTAGCCCAGCAGCGCGAACACGCGTTCGCCGATGAAGATCGGGCGCGCGTCGCCGTACCAATCGACGCAACTGGCTTTGCAGCCATCGTCGCCGAGGGTTTTGCGAATCGTGTCCAACGTCCCGACATCTTGCAAGCGCAGGTTTTGATTGCGCAAGAACAGCACCGACGCTTTCTGGCCATCGTTCGTCGCGCCGCCGAGAATCGGCAAGCCGACGAAACCTTCGCCCGTCCCGGTGGCGCGATAGAAGAAGCCATGCGTGCGTTGATCGCCTTGGCGCGCGTTGCGCAGCGAGAATCGATCGGCGACTTCGGGCTTGGCGCCGAGCGACAGGCTGGTGAAATGCAGCGCGCCGTCGGCTTCGCCGATCGCGATACCGTCGCTGCCCAAGGCATCGACGCGATCGACCGGATGCCCGACCGGCACCTCGACGAAATCGCCGTCGGCATAGCGAATCGCGAACGCGTGTTTCGGCGCGGTTTTTTCCATCCAGTTGCGCGAGGCGCCAAGAATCAACCAATCGCCGATGTAGCGGTTCTGCAAACCATACTCGCCGAGACCCGGTTCGCGCAGCGGGCGATAGCGGTCCGACTCGACCGTATCGCGGCCGTCGCCGAACATCGACAGCGGCACGCGCATCAACGCGAAATCGCCCGGCGTCGCTTCGCCTTGCCACATCCACTGACCCATGCCGCCCGAGCTGAGCATGACGTTGAGATAGCCGTCTTTTTGCAGGAACGACATCTGATCGATCGGCGCGCCCTTCGCCATCAACGCCGTCGGCGCCGCGCCGTCGAGCGGGATGCGGAAGACCTGCGCCTGTTTCGGCGCATCCCCGCTTCCGTTCCACGGCACGGTCCACACGAATGCCGAATCTTCCGATACGTAGAACACCTGCCCGGGATAGCCCATCACCGCCGTCGCTTCGCAGGCCATTTCGGCGCCGGCCAGATCGCAAATGGTCACGGTATGAAAAGCGATGCCTCGATCGATATCCAATTCCTCGCGCCCACGATAAATGCGGTCGGCGGGAAGAATGCGCTTGAAATCGCCGGGCTTCGCATCCTGCCGCCAGCGACGCACGGCCGGCAGCATGTCGTCGTAAGCCGCGTCGGAATACAGATTCACGAACATCGGCGAATAGAACACCAACTTGTCGCCGATCATGCGGCTGGCGTAATTGCGCGAGGAATAGTAGTCGTTGCTGCGCAGGTGATACGTCGCGCGATAGTTCAAGCCGCCGTTGCCGTCGAGGTCGAACAACCCGACTTCGGTACCGCCGCGCTGGTAGCTGTAACCGATCACCACGACGGTCTTGTCG
>JAGNNB010000123.1 GCA_017990865.1 Lysobacteraceae bacterium | reverse complement strand
GCTCGAGGCGTTGTCGCGCGGGATCGAGGTGTTGCAGCCGGTGACGTTGAAGAAGCAGGTGTCGCGCGATGCGTTGCGTGCGCTGAAGCCCGATCTGATGATCGTGGTGGCCTACGGGTTGATTCTGCCGCCGAAGATTCTGGAGATTCCCACCTACGGGTGTTGGAACGTGCATGCGTCGCTGTTGCCGCGTTGGCGCGGGGCGGCGCCGATCCAGCGCGCGATCGAGGCCGGCGATACCGAAACCGGCGTGTGTTTGATGCAGATGGAGCAAGGTCTCGATACCGGCCCGGTGCTGTTGTCGCAGTCCACGCCGATCGGCGAGCACGAGACCGGTGGGCAGTTGCACGATCGCCTTGCCGAACTCGGTGCGCAGGTGTTGTCGGACGGTTTGGGTCTGTTGCGCGCCGGCATGCGCCCACAACCGAGGCCGCAGCCCGATGAGGGCGCGACTTACGCGCACAAGCTGGAGAAACACGAAGCGAAGCTGGATTGGTCGCAGCCCGCGCGCGCGCTGGCGAACAAAGTGCGCGCTTTCAACCCGTGGCCGATCGCCGAAGCCGAGCTTGCGGGCGAGCGCGTGCGCATACACGCGGCGGTGGCGCTGGATCTCGCGCACGGCAAATCGCCGGGCACGATCCTCGCCGCGAGCCGCGACGGCATCGATATCGCCTGCGGCGACGGCGCGTTGCGCATCCGCACGCTGCAGCGCGAAGGCGGCAAGACGATCACCGCGGCGGACTATTTGAACGCGCGTCGGGATTTGCGCGTCGGATGAGCGACGACACGCCAGCGCCGCGCGATGTCGAAATCTACATCGAAGACTGCGACGAAGCGGCGCTGTTATCGGCGTTGTGCGAGGCGCTCGGCGATTGCGTGCGGACCGGGCTGGATTCGGATGCGGAGGATGCGATGCGTTTCTATGCGTTCCCGCATACGCAACTCGTGCTTTCCCTCTACGGCAAAGGCTTCAGCAGTTGTTGGCTGCGCGGCGGTTCGCCATGGCAGGACGACGTCGCGTTCGCGCGCGCGATGGCGCCGCGGTTGAAACGACGCGTGTTCTGCGACCCCGGCGCGTATTATCCCGACGTCCATCCGTTGTCCGATGCGTTTTTGCTGATCGATACGGACGGCGAACGGATCGTGGATATCGAGCAGATCGAGGGACTTGTCGAGACATGAGCGCACGCGACACGAACACGCCCGGTACGAGCATGCCCGATACGAGCACACCCGATGCGAACGCAGCGCATGCGGACGGCGCGATCCGCGAATACGACGTGGTCCGCGTTCGCTCGCTTGAGGGAATGCGCGCGGACGGCTGCGGCCTGGGTTCGCGTTCCCCCGCGATCGGCGACATGGGCGCCGTGGTCGCGATCGTGACCGCGGCGGAGGGCGACGATGTGCCTTCACGCGACGCCTATCTGATCGAATGCGTCTTGGCCGACGGCGCGACGGCGTGGATGGCGTCGTTCCCGCGCGATTCGATCGAATTGATGAGCCGCTTCGAGGAGATGCCGCGATGAGCGCGACCAAAGGCATCGAAGCCCGCCTCGCCGCCGCGCGCGTGCTGGATGCGGTGCTGCATCGCGGGCGTTCGCTGAAAGCCGAATTCGCGACGGTGCTGCCGACGCTCGACGACCCGCGCGATCGCGCCCTGGTCGAGGCGATCTGTTTCGCGGTGCTGCGCGAGCGCGTGCGCTACGCGGCGGCGTTGGAAGCGTGGGTGAGCAAGCCGCTGGGCAAACGCGACGACCCGCTGCGCGCGTTGCTGTACGCGGGATTCGCGCAGTTGGAAGCCTTGCGTTTGCCGGCGCACGCCGCGTTGGATGCGACGGTGGAAGCGGCGCGCGCGATGGGGCGTGCGCATCAGGCGGGCATGGTCAATGCGCTGCTGCGACGCGCGCAGCGCGATGGCGTGCCCGCGGCCGATCCGGCGCTGACGTGGCCCGAATGGTTGCGCGACCGCGTGCGACGCGATTGGCCGAACGATGCCGACGCGATTCTCGCCGCGAGTGCGGTCGCGGCGCCGCTGTGGCTGCGGGTGAATCGTCGGCGCTGCGATCGCGACACCTACGCGCAGCGTTTGCGCGATGCGGGTATCGCGTTCGACGCGGCGACGGCGCTGCCGGCCGCGTTGCCCGATGCGATCCGTTTGGACGCTTCGCTCGCGGTGCGCGATTTGCCCGATTTCGACGCCGGCTGGGTGTCGGTGCAGGACGGTGCCGCGCAAGCGGTCGCGGATGCGCTGGCGCTCGCGCCGCAGGCGCGCGTGCTCGACGCCTGCGCCGCGCCGGGCGGCAAAGCCGCGCATCTGTTGGAACGCGAACCGACCGTGCGCTTGACCGCGCTGGATATCGACGCGCGTCGTTTGCGCCGCACGCGCGAAACGTTGTCGCGCGTCGATGCCGATATCGATGTCGTGCTGCACGCGGCAGATGCGACCGACCTGGATGCTTGGTGGCTCGTCGACGCGCAGCCGGGCGAGCGCTTCGATGCGGTGCTGATCGATGCGCCGTGTTCGGCGACCGGCATCGTGCGCCGACAGCCGGATATTTTGCTGCATCGTCGCCCTAGCGATCTGGATGCGTTGGTCGCGACGCAAGCGCGTTTGCTCGATGCGCTGTGGCTCACGCTGGCGCCGGGCGGTGTGTTGCTCTACGCCACTTGCTCGATTTTGCGCGAGGAGAATGCCGGGCAGATCGAAGCGTTTCTTGCGCGCACGCCCGATGCCGTCGTCGAGCCGTTGCCCGAGACCTTCGGCCGCGTCGAAGGCCCGGGCCGCCAGCGATTGCCGGGCGAAGGCGGCATGGACGGGTTTTTCTACGCGCGATTGCGCAAAGCTCAAGCGTAGAAGCGCCGGCAGGCGCGGCCTGCGAAGGCTGGCCGGCATACTGCATTCGGGCCTTCCGGCCCTCCCACAAGAACGATCCGAACGGTTCGCCCGCTAGCATCGGTCGCGTTTTTGTGGGAGGGCCGGAAGGCCCGATCTCCACTCGGAACCATCGGGCCTGCCGGCTCTCCACAAAGATCGAGCAGCGACCGGGCGCGGTCGCGGCTGAAGCCGCTCCTACGTATCATGCGCGGATGTCGACGATCCGCTTCTTGAACACACGCCCGTCCCGCGAATTCTGGCTGCTCGCGTTCACCGCGCTGTTGGTGCTCGGCGCCGGTTTGGGACTGCGCGACCCGTGGCCGTCGGACGAGCCGCGCTTCGCTTTGGTCGCGAAGCAAATGGTCGAGAGCGGCGACTGGCTGTTCCCGCATCGCGGCTCGGAGCTGTATTCGGACAAGCCGCCGATGCTGATGTGGTGGCAGGCGGCGCTGTACACGTTGTTCGGCGAATGGCGCATCGCGTTCTTGCTGCCGTCGCTGCTCGCAGCGCTGGGCACGTTGTGGTGCGTATACGACTTGGGCCGGCGGCTGTGGACGCGTCGCGTCGGCTTGTATGCGGCCTGGGCGTTGTTGTTCGTGGTGCATTTCACGTACCAGACGAAGAAAGCGCAGATCGATCCGCTGGTGATTTTCTGGATCACGCTCGCCAACTACGGTCTGTTGCGGCATTTGCTGAAAGGCCCGGATTGGCGCATGTGGTGGCTCGGCTGGTTCGCCGCCGGTTTGGGCACCATCACCAAAGGCGTCGGCGTGTTGGCGCTGGTGATGATCGCGCCCGCTGTCTTCGCCGCGTTGGCCGGTTGGCGTGGTGCGCACCTGCACGCGAAGAACTGGCGTTTCTGGTGCGGGCCGCTGTTTTTCGCCGCCGCTGCCGCGCTGTGGCTGGTGCCGATGGTGACGACCGCGTTGTCGCAGAACGAGCCGGAATATCGCGCGTATCTCAACGACATCCTGTTCCGGCAAACCGCCGGGCGTTACTCGAAATCCTGGGATCACGCGCAACCGTGGTGGTACCACTTCGGCGTGATGGCCTCGATGTGGTGGCCGGCGATGTTCGCGTTGCCGTGGGCGATTCCCGCCTGGCGTCGGCGTTTGCGACGTCGCGATGCGCGCTATCTGCTGCCGCTGGCGTGGTGGGCGTTCGTGGTGCTGTTCTTTTCGATCCCCAGCGGCAAACGCGACGTCTACATCCTGCCCGCGCTGCCGATGGCCTGCCTCGCGCTGGCGCCGTTGTTGCCGGGCATCGTGCGCAAGCTGTGGCCGCGACGTATCGCGTTCGTCGTCGGGCTCGCGTTGGCGACGGTGTTCTTCGCGGCGGGCGCGGCGATGTGGTTCGGCGAGCCGAAATTCGAAACCAAATTCGTGATGGAGCGCGGTTTCACCGACGGCGGTCGCGCCGCGGCCGGGTTGCTGCTCGCCATCGGCGCCTGGGGGCTCGGCGCGTTGGCGTGGCATCGCGTGCGTCGCGGCGTCCACGGCTTGATCTGGATGTTGGGCGGGACCTGGGTGCTGTTCAGTCTGATCGGTTATCCGCTGCTCAACGATTCCACTTCCGCGCGGGGCTTGATGACCCACGTCGGCCAGCGCATCGGCGCGGACGCCGAACTCGGCCTCGTCGCCTGGAAAGAACAGAACCTGCTGATGGCCGACCGACCCGCGAAGGATTTCGGTTTCAACGTGCTGTGGCCCGACCAAATGGCCGCCGCCATGCGTTGGCAGGCCGAAGCGCCCGCGAAGCGTTGGCTGCTGGTGCAGGAACACGCGCTGTCGCAATGCGTGGCGCGCGAACGCGCGGAATTCGCCGGTTTCGCGAATCGTCGGCGTTGGTGGTTGGTGCCGGCCGCGGCCGTGCCCGATCCCGCCTGCGCGCCGCAGGGCACCAAAACGCAGAACGAGGCGGACGGGCAGGACGATTAGCGCGGACGCCGGTCCGCATGGCCGTGCCGGCGTCGCGCCCGGCATGCGGGCGCCGAAGGAGCGCGAGAGGGCGTCGACCGCGCGGGGGCGAGGATGGATGATGGCGCCATGGTTTGCCGCCCGCTCGCGGGCGCAGTAGGCTGGACGCCCGACCGCATACCACCACGGAGCCCATCATGTCCAAAGGCATGGATCAGAAAAAGCAGCAGAAGAAGAAACCGGAAAAGACGCTGAAAGAAAAGCGCGCGGAAAAGAAGGAAAAGAAGGGCAAGTAGAGCGGAGCGCAGCTCCGCTGAAATCGCCCCGAAGACCGGTACAGCGGAGCTTCGCTCCGCTCTACAAGGTCGGTCTGTGTAGCGGAGCTTCGCTCCGCTCTACGGGGCGTTCGATCGGATCAATTCGGCGAAAGCACGTTGCGATACGCCGCTTCGGTGCCGTCGACGAACTGCGAGAGGTCGAATTCGCGCACGGCTTTCGCGCGCGCGGCGTCGCCCATCGCGGGTAAATCGTTGCGGCGTTCGAGGATCGTACGAAGCGCCTGCGCGATCGCGGCGATGTCGCGGGTTTTGACGACCCAGCCGTCGATGCCGTGATCGATATTTTCCGGCAGCCCGGCGTAGTCGCTGACCAGCACGGGCTTGCCCATCGCCATCATTTCGCGGCAGGCGAAGGAAATGGTTTCCACCGCGTACGACAGCACGAAACCGGCGTCGATCGCGGCGATGGCGGGGCGCACGTCGTCGAGCATGCCCGCGAAATGCATCTGCGCCGTCAGCTCCAGCGCGTCGATACGCGCGCGTTGCGTCTCGCTCGGCGGCTTCCCGCACAGCAACACATGGATCTTCGCGCGCTCGGCGTCCGGCAGCGTCGACAAGGCTTCGATCAGATCCATCCAGCCTTTGTAATCGGCGGTGCCCGCGTTGCTGCCGAGCAGCAGCCCCACATCGCCGGCCAATCGCCAACGCACGCTGTCCAATTCCCCGTCACGTTCTTCGCCCGCCGCTTCCGCGGGCATCGGCGCGAAGCGCGCGGTGTCGATGCCGTTGCGCACCGTGACAGGCGCGCAGCGTGCATAGGGCGTGGCGAGCAATTCGCGCCGCGTCGCTTCGCTGACCGCGATCGCCAGATCGGTGCGCCGCGCGCGCCACCAGTGGCCGAGGCCGCCGACCGGCTTGGAATTGTGCTTGGTCCACACCAGTTTCGGCCGCGGGTTCAGACCGCGCAACGCCGACAAGACCAAACGATGATCGGCCGATCCGTTGACGTGGACGATGTCGAAACGCTCGCGTTCGAGCAGCGCGCGCAAGGATTTCCGCGCCGCGCGCTGCGCGGCCCACTGTTTCAACCCGTTCGGGAACGGTTGCGCATGCGTGCGCACGTCGTCGAGCGCCTGCGCCTCGCGATACGCGCGACTGCTCGGCGGCAGCGCAAGATGAATCTCGTGCCGTGCGCGCAGCCCGCGCGCGAGCGCGATGAGATACGTGGTGTGGCCGCCGCCGTCGCCGTCGTGGAAATTAGTGTAGAGAATCTTCATCGCAGCATGCGTGCCTGTGGATTCGGCCAACCCGCGTTTCGTAGGAGGGGCTTCAGCCCCGACCAAGGCAAATGTGAGCGTCCGTCATCGGGCCTGAAGGCCCTCCTACGCAATGCTGCCATTAACGCGCGCGTTTGCGACCGCCGAGCACGCTGAGCGCTCGCTCGACGCGTTTCCACAGCGGTGCGTCGCCGCGCATGCACAGGCGCGCGTAGCGTTTGGTTTCGGCCCAATCCGGCGCGGGTTTGGTTTTGTATTCCAGCTTGGCCAATTCCAAGCACGTTTCGTCGATGCCCGCCGTGCGCGCGTATTCGCCGATCAACCCGCGCGAGCGCAGACGATTGCGATAGGTTTCGACCGGGCCGCGCTGCGACCACCAGCCGTTCTTGCCGTGGATGCGATAGCCGACGGTGGCGGTGGGCAGAAAATATTTGCGCCCGCCCAGCAGGCTGGCGCCGTAGACCAAGCAGTTGTCGGCGGACAATCGCCATGTCGCCATCGCCTGCGGCGAGAGCGTCAAGCAGCGCTCGGCCAGCGCGCGACGCAGCGACAGCGCCGAGGTCGGCGCGCCGTACCAATACGTCAGCGCCCAGGTGGCGATGGCGGTGTAGCCGAGGTCGAGCGCGCGATCCGCGAACGCGATCGTGCGAGTTTCGTTGCCGAACAGCACGATGTCGTTGAACGCGAAATCCACGTCGCTGCGCGCGTCGTACAGCGCGCCGATTTTTTCCAGATGCGCCGGCTCCCAGCGGTCGTCGGCATCGAGAAAGCACACGACATCGGCATCGGTCGCGGCCAAGCCGCGTTGGAACGCGACCAGTTGCCCGCCGTTTTCGCAGAACAGCAGCGTCACCCGCGGGTCGTCGCCGTAGCGCTCGCGCAGCACGTCTTGCGAGCCGTCTTTCGAACCGTCGTCGACCACCACGATCTGTTTCGGCGGGCGCGTTTGCGCCAGCGCGCTGTCCACCGCTTCGACCACGAAATCGCGGTAGTTGTAGCAGGTGACGATGATGCCGAAACTCGTCGTCATCGCGGCGGGCGCTGCGCTCATGCCGCAGCGCCTTCGTCCAAGATGCGGCGGAAATAGGCGATGGTTTCTTTCAAGCCGTCTTCCAGCGCGACTTTCGGCGTCCAGTCGAGTTTCGATTTCGCCAACGCGATGTCGGGCTGCCGCTGCTTCGGATCGTCCGAAGGCAACGGCCGGAACACGAGCTTCGATGGCCCGCCCACCAGTTTGAGCACCAGTTCGGCCAATTGCAGCATGGTGAATTCGCCGGGGTTGCCGAGATTCATCGGCCCGGTGAAGCCCGCTTCGGTGTTCATGAAGCGCACGAAGCCTTCGATCAGGTCGTCCACGTAACAGAAACTGCGCGTTTGCTGGCCATCGCCGTAGATAGTGATGTCTTCGCCGCGCAGCGCTTGCACGATGAAGTTGCTGACCACGCGGCCGTCGTTGGGATGCATGCGCGGGCCGTAGGTGTTGAAGATGCGCACCACTTTGATGTCGAGGTTGTGTTGGCGGTGGTAATCGAAGAACAGCGTTTCCGCGCAGCGCTTGCCTTCGTCGTAACAACTGCGGATGCCGATCGGATTCACCCGGCCCCAATAGCCTTCGGGCTGCGGATGCACTTCCGGGTCGCCGTAGACCTCGCTGGTGGACGCCTGAAAAATGCGCGCGCGCAAACGCTTTGCCAGCCCCAGCATATTGATCGCGCCGTGGACGCTGGTCTTGGTGGTCTGCACCGGGTCGTGTTGGTAATGCACCGGCGAGGCCGGGCAAGCGAGGTTGTAGATCTGATCCACTTCCACGAACAGCGGAAACGTCACGTCGTGGCGCATCAGCTCGAAAT
>JAGNNB010000122.1 GCA_017990865.1 Lysobacteraceae bacterium | reverse complement strand
TGATGGATTACACCATCGGCGCCTCGGTGCCGATCGTGCGCGTCAGCACCACCAGCAACGGCACGTTCAATGCGCCCATCGCTTCGCAGGGCACGGCGAACGCACCGACGCTCTGCGGCAACGGTTGGGTCGATTACACCGGTGCATTCACTTACGCCGGCGCCACCGGCACCACCAGCATGGGCTTCGAGTCGATCAGCGCGGGCAGCGGCAACAACACCATCGGCAATTTTCTCGACAACATCCAAATCGAACTGCGGCCATTCGTCGAATTCGTGCAGACCAGCGGCTCCACGCCCGAGAGCGCCAGCAGCAATGTGCCGACGCTGCGCGTGAACGGCACCGCGTTCAACCCGTTCACGATCACGGTGCAGATCGTCGGCGGCAGCGCCACGCTCGGTACCGACTACACCACGCCCGGCAACAGCGCGACGATGACGATCGCAGTTCCGGTCGGCCAATACGATGGTTTCAGCGCCGCCAGTCTGTTCCCGCTGCCCATCGCGGTGGTCAACGATGCGCTGAGCGAGGGCAACGAAACGATCCAGCTCTCGATCGTGCCGCCGACCGGCTCGCCGCCGCCGTTTCTGCTGAGTTCGAGCATCACCTGCGGCGGCGCGCCGCAGACGACCTCGACGTACACGATCGTCGACGACGACGCCCGCATCGCGGTGGTCAAGAACGCCGCGGCGCCGGTCGCGGTGATCGGCCAACCGACGCAATTCGATATCGCCTACACGATCGCAGTCAGTAATCCGACGCTGGTGACGGCGAATTACAGCCTCGTCGATACGCCGGGATTCGATCCGGACGCGAGCATCGTGTCGGCGAGTTTCGTTCTCAACGGCGGCGCATCGAATTCGCTGACCGGCAGCGGCCCGTGGACGCTGCAGCCGCCCTCGCGCGCGTTGGCCGCAGGCGCGACCGACACTTATATCGTGACCGTGCGCATCAACGTCAATCGCGGCGGAAGCGTCGGCAACGATGCCTGCGCCGCGCCCAGCGCATCGGGCAGCGGTTTGCACAACGCCGCCACCGCCACGCTGCAAACCGCGGGCAATCCGACCTTCGTCGCCAGCGCCTGCCGCGACACGCCGACGCCGGTGTGGGTGACGCTACGCAAAGCGCTGGTGGGTCGCGCGGCCTCAAGCGATCAAATGCAGGTGCGCATTCGCTCCGCGGGCGTTGTGGTCGCCACCGCCACCACCAGCGGCGTCGCGCTGCCGGCCAGCGCCAGCACCGGCGCGGTGGTGTTGCCCGCCGGCAACACGCTGCAGTTCGAGGAATCGGTAAAAGCCAACGGCACCGGCCCCGATCAGGCGCCGGCCGCGTATCGCCCGCAAATCGTTTGCGCCAACGCGACTGCGGGTTCGCCGACGCTCTTGCCGGTCGGTGCCGGAACCGCCGTGTCCACGCGCCAGGAGTGGCCGGCCTTCGCCACCGCGGCCGGCGACGACATCGACTGCACCATCACCAATGCCCTGCGCAGCGCGGATCTGCGCTTGACCAAAACCAACACGCCGGGCGCGAACGGCGAAGTGGATCAACTCGCCGACACGGTGATTTCGGGCGCGACGACCAGCTATTCGATCACCGTGTCGAACCTCGGCCCCGATGCCGCGAACGGCGCGGTGCTGACCGACCCGGCGCCGACCGGCTTGACCTGCACCACGGCAAGTTGCACCGCGGCGGGCGGCGCCGCATGCCCGGCCGTGACCGGGGCGGCCTTGGTGGCGGCGCTGCAAGGGGCGGGCGCCGCTATTCCCACGTTGCCCAACGGCGGCTCGGTGACGGTCGTGTTGACCTGCACGGTGAACTGACGCGGCCCTCCGCGTTTGACGATCCGCGTCTGCAGACGGTTGCGGTCGGCCCCGACTTGCGCCACTTTAGGCACTCGGGGGCGTTCGACCTCAGTGGGCCGGGAATTCCTTGGCCCCGACGGGAGGGTGGGCCGATGGCGATGGGCGCGACGAATTCTGCTTTCAGCGAACGCGGCGCACGCGCGCGCCGCTACAACCACGCCCTGGTTGCGTTGGGGCGACGCGTTTGGCACGAAGACTGCACGTTCGAGACCGCGATCGCCGAAATCTGTTCGGTGGCGGCCGACACCCTGGACGTCGAGCGCGTGAACGTGTGGCGGATCGATCCGCAGACCCAGCGCTTGCGCTGCATACACGCGTACGAGCGCAGCAACGACCGCCATAACCCGCCGGGTTTCGAAGAAAGTCTGCGGCTCGATTCCCAGTACGCGCTACAACTCGACGACGTGCGCGTGATCGATATCGCCGATGTTGTTTTCGATCGCGATGCGACCGGGCCGGAAGAAGATCTCGCCGCCTACCTCAAACGTCACGATATCCATTCGCTGCTCGACGCGCCGGTGCGCGCGGAAGGCACCTTGCTCGGTGTGGTCTGCCACGAACAGGTCGGCAGTCCGCGCATGTGGACGCCGGAAGAACACGCCTTCGCCGGCAGCATCGGCGACTTCGCCGCAGTCGCGTACGAAATCGCGCGTCGGCGCGAGATCGAACACCGGCTGCGGTTTCTCGAACGCCACGACCCGCACACCAACTTGCCCAATCGCGATCATTTGGTCGAGGTCGCGCATACCGCGCTGCGTCCGATCCACGACGGCGACAACGGCTTGGTGGTCGTGCATCTGCAGATCGAAGCGACGGACGCGGATTTGGGCGGCAATGCCGAGGCCTATCATCGTCTGCTGATGGATTCCGCCGATGCGTTGCGCGACATGCTCGCCGATATCGCGGTGTTGGCGCGCGTGCGCGAAAGCGCGCTGGCGATCATCCCGCACCGACATTTGAAGGAAATCGAAGCGCTGGAACTGGCCGAGCGTTGCCTCGACACCGTGCAGGCCATCGCCGCGACGCACGGCGATACCACTGTCGCGATCACCGCCGGCATCGCGTTCTCGCGCGATTTGGCCGCGCCCTCGGCCGATACGCTGCTGCGCAACGCCGAAAGCGCCAGCCTGCGCGCGCGCAGCCACGGCGCGGGCCGCTGCAAGGTGTTCAACGCCGACCGGCACCGCAATCTGCTGGAACAAATGCGGATCGAGCAAGCGCTGCGCGACGGCATCGACGATGGTCGCATGCAGGTGCATTTCATGCCGGAAGTGGATCTGCGCGATGGCCGCTGGCGCTCCGCCGAAGCGTTGCTTCGCTGGCGCAACGACGAAGACCGCCTCGTGCCCGCGGCGGATTTCATCGAAGTGGCCGAAGCCTCCGGCTTGATCGTGCGTCTCGGCCGCTGGGTGCTGCTGGAAGCGTGTTCGCACGCGGCGCGTTGGCCGAGCGATGCGCAAGGGCGCGCGCCGCTGCTGCGCGTGAACGTATCCGTGCGCCAATTCGAAGAACCGGGTTTGATCGCCGACGTGCTGCATGCCTTGACCGAATCGGGCCTGGAACCGGATCGCCTGTGCCTGGAACTCACCGAAACCCTGCTGCTACGCGAACCGGCGAAAGTCGCGCGCACGCTGGCGCGTCTGCGTTCGCTGGGCGTGCGCGTCGCGCTCGACGACTTCGGCACCGGCTTCTGCTCGCTCGGCTATCTCAAGCATTTGCCGATCGACACCATCAAGATCGACCGCGGCTTCACCGCCGGCTTGCCGCACGACCGCGCGGATCTCGCCATCGTCAAGGCCCTGGTCGGTTTGGCCGAGAACCTCGGCTTCGATGTCGTCGGCGAAGGCGTCGAAACCCAAGCGCAAGCCGACTGCCTGCGCGACTGCGGTGTGGTGGCGGTGCAAGGCTATTTGTATTCCTGCGCGATCGACGGCGACGCGCTGATCGCCGGTTTCGCCCGCTGAACGCGTGCTTGTGGGAGCGCCGGAAGGCGCGACCAGGAAGACCCACCCCCGATTCTGGAGCGCCGCCCGACTTTGATTCGAGCCGGTTCCGTATGGCTTGAAGCCGCCTGATGCCGCCTGTCTGAAAACTATTCCAGAATTATTCCAAAAACTCCTAGGTGGGCGTATGTTAGGCCAGTCATGGCCATTCAGGCACGCCGATGCGACTCGAACTGTCCTTTCAAGAACTCAATGCCCTGCTGGCCGGCCAGTCCCTGGTCTGGTTGCTGGGGTTTGCGGTGGCCTGCCTGTCGGTCGCGGTCTGCGTATTGGCTTTCAAACTCCGGGGGCGTCGATGAGTCCTAAACCGCATCCTCTTTCCGAAGCCGCGGTCGCGGCGGCGCTCAAACGCTTGGAGGATTTCCAACTCCTCTCCGCCGGCGACCTTCACCGCCTGCGGGCGCTGGCATCCCGGATCGATCGCGAAAGTCGCCGCCTGCCCATCACGGCCGAGACCCTGGCCGAGTGGTTTCCCGATGTGACCGAGAGCGGTCGCGAAAAGGCGCTCACCAAACTGGTGCATACCCTGAAACAGGCGCAGGACGTCGCCTGCAATACGCAGCGCTTGAATGTCGAGCAGCGCATCGAGTTGAAGATCGAGCGCAAAAAAGCGGGCGTGCTGACGCGGGAGGCGTGGTTCCTCGGCGCAGCCGCACCGAAGGCCACCGCGCGTTTGGACGATCTGGACGACGCGTACCCGTTGTACGAAAACCGCGCGCTGCCGCGGGAGTTGAGCGGCCGCCCCGCCAAAGGGGCCGAACCGATCCTGCTGCTCACCGTCAACGCGCACGAACGCGCTGCGCTGCATGCCTGCTTCCTGCAAGACCGTCCGGCCCGCATCGTCGAGCGGGACGATGTGCAATACGAATGGCTCGGCTATGCGCCTCCCCCGGACGGCAAGCGGGGCCCGCGGCGCCCGATCATCGCCTACGAATGCCGAATGGGCTCGTTGCGTAGCGGTGCGGCGCTGTCGGCCACCGCCGCCGCGATCCGCCATTTTTCGCCCGCCCTGGTAATCGCGGTTGGCATCGGTTTCGGCGCCGATCGCAAAAAGCAGCGCCTCGGCGATGTGATGGTGTCCGAGCAGGTCGCCACCTACGAATCCGAGCGCCACAACAAGGACGACATCCATGTCCCACGCACCGACATTCAGCCCGCAGCGCCCGACTGGCTCAAACGCGCCATGCGCGCGCCGCATGCGGGGTTCGGTCTGCACAAAGGGCTGATGCTCTGCGGCGAGAAACTGCTCGACAACCGGGATGAGCATCGGCGGCTGATGACGGCGTTTCCTACTGCGGTCGGCGGCGATATGGAAAGCTACGGCGTCTCGGTCGCCTGCGCCGATGCCGGGCGCAAGGTCGGATGGCTGGTGATCAAAGGCATCAGCGATTGGGGCGACGGTACCAAGGCCAAAGGCGAAGAAGCGCGGAAAGATGCGTTGCAGCGGCAGGCCGCCGACAACGCCGCGCTCGTCGCTTATTTCGCGATTCATCGCGAACTTCCGGCCTGCATGCCGGCCCCGGTCGAAGCGCTCGCCGCTGGGCATGCCATGACACCTCGTCGCGGACGCGCACGCATACGCGATGTCGAAGACGCGGGTTCCCTGTTCGACAACTTCAGTAAACGCCTCAGCCAGCAGGATCCGTACCCCGGTCCGAGCGAACGTCGCAATCCGCCAGCCGCCCGACCTGCCGAATCGGAAAGCGAAGCGGCCGAAGCCATCCATCAGGTCTTGCTGCGCTGGTTGGAAAACCCCGATGGCCCGCCGCTGTTCGCCGTGCTGGGCGAATACGGCATGGGCAAGACCGTCACGTGCCAGCGCCTGTATCGCGAGCTGAGCGAAGCGCGCGAAGCCGGCGGCGCGCCGTCGTGGATGCGCCTGCCGGTGTATCTGGACCTGCGCGAGAGCCGCAGCATCAAGAGTCAGGATCGCCACCGCACCAGCCCGCTGCCGAGAGTCGATGCCTTCATCGACGATCTGTTCGCGAACGGTTGGCGCGTGGAGCCCGGCGAGTCGCCGCCGACCTGCGACGACTTGCGGCGCTGGCTGCGCGAAGGCGCGCTGTTGATCCTCGACGGCTTGGACGAATGTCTGGTGCATCTGGACGAAAACCAGCACGGCGATTTGCTGCGCATGTTGTTGTCCCTGCTCACCGATGCGCTGCCGCGCGAGGAACGCACGGAGCGTGCGCCGCTTGCGGCGAGCAAACAGAGAATCGCCCCGCGTCTGCTGGTGTCGTGCCGCACCAATTTCTTCAAGACGCTGAGCGATCAGCGCAATCTGTTCACCGGGTATCGCCGCGGCAAGATCGATGCCGAGTGGTACGAATCGCGCGTGCTGTTGCCCTTGAACGACGTGCAGATCCAGCGCTATCTGGAAACGGTGGTGCCGACGCTCCCGATCGAGCAGACCATGCGGCTGGTGCGCGAAACCCACAACCTGAGCGAGCTGGCCCAGCGGCCGATGACGTTGAAACTGCTGGCCGAATACATCCCGGAATTGGAGGCCGAACGTCAGGCCGGCGCCGTGGTCAACGGCGCTGCACTGTACGGCCTGGTCGCCAGAAAATGGCTGCAGCGCGACGAAGGCAAACACCACCTGCGTCCGGAACACAAACTCAGGATGATGCCCGCGCTGGCGGCGCATCTGTGGCGCAGCGGCGTGCGGCGCATGCCCTACGACGAACTGCATCGCTGGTTCCACGAATGGCGACGCGGCCAACCCGACCTCGCGGAACTGTATTCGCCCACGGCCTATCACCAGGTCAAGCTGGAAGAAGACCTGCGCACCGCTACCTTCATCATTCGCCAGGATACCCAGGACAACGAAGCGCGGAGCGACGCCGAGGGAGAGCCGAACGACGGCGAAGGCTTCCGCTTCGCGCACAGTTCGCTGGCCGAGTATTTTCTCGCGGTGTATCTGGCCGAGGCGGTGCGCAACGATTGCCCGGACGATTGGGCGATGGCCATTCCCAGCGTCGAAACGCTGGATTTCCTGGCGCAACAACTGGAATTGGATCAGGCGTCGCTGCCCGCTGCGCGGCGTCGCGAGGGTGGCTTGTCGGTGGTGTTGAATGCTTGGCGCACGCGCTACCGCGCGCAGGCTTCGGAATTGTTGCTGCGGTACGCCCTGCACGCCCGTGCGATGCCGTTACAACTACGCGTGATGCCGGAACTGGCCGGGTTCGATCTGCGCAACGCGCAACTGCGCGGCTGGCGTTTCGGCGAGCGGCGGCGCAATGACGGCGCGCCTTTGCTCGACCTGTCGCGCATCCGCTGGGCCGGTGCCGACTTGCGCGAGACGTATTTCGCCCACGTGCGCCTGGACGATGGCGACTTCAGCGGCGCGCGCCTGGATATGGCCGCCTTCCAGCACGGCAGCGCGCAGCGCTGCGATTGGCGCAACAGCGACCTGCTGGGCACGGTGTTCCGGCATATGCGCTTCGACGGCAGTCACTGGAGGCCGCTGCGGCAATGCCATCGCCCGAAGGTCGTGGCCTGCAGCGGCGCCGACGCGCTGACCGGTGCGCTTCATCCCCCGCAAGCCTTCGTAGGAGGGCCTTCAGGCCCGACCCCGATCGCTCCGCACCCAAACCTTGCGCTTCCACCCACCGCATCGCCCACGGCCACCGCGCTCGCCGCGCTCCCGCCGCGTGTACGCGCGGCGATTGCCGGCCAAGGCGGCACGGTGTGGAGCGTGGCGCTGAGCGCGGATGGCGGTCGCGTGGTGTCGGCCTCGGAGGACGGGACGGTTCGGGTGTGGGACGCGTTGAGCGGCGAGTGCGTTCGCGAGCTACGCGGTCATACGCGAGGTGTGAACGGTGTGGCGCTGAGCGCGGATGGCGGTCGCGTGGTGTCGGGCTCGGAGGACGGGACGGTTCGGGTGTGGGACGCGTTGAGCGGCGAGTGCGTTCGCGAGCTGCGCGGTCATACGAACTGGGTGCTGAGCGTGGCGCTGAGCGCGGAGGGTGGGCGCGCGGTGTCGGGCTCGGAGGACGGGACGGTTCGGGTGTGGGACGCGTTGAGCGGCGAGTGCGTTTGCGAGCTGCGCGGTCATACGCGAGGTGTGAACGGTGTGGCGCTGAGCGCGGATGGCGGTCGCGTGGTGTCGGGCTCGGATGACGGGACGGTTCGGGTGTGGGACGCGTTGAGCGGCGAGTGCGTTCGCGAGCTGCGCGGTCATACGAACTGGGTGCGGAGCGTGGCGGTGAGTGCGGATGGCGGTCGCGTGGTGTCGGTCTCGGAGGACGGGACGGTTCGGGTGTGGGACGCGTTGAGCGGCGAGTGCGTTCGCGAGCTGCGCGGTCCGCGAGGTGTGAACAGTGTGGCGCTGAGCGCGGATGGCGGTCGCGTGGTGT
>JAGNNB010000121.1 GCA_017990865.1 Lysobacteraceae bacterium | reverse complement strand
GTGCTGGCGCGCAACAATTCGGAAGCCACGCTCAACGTGGGCAGCCGCATCCCGGTCACCTCGGTCTCGGTCAATCCGGTGCTGGGCAACAACAACAGCATCAGCCAGGTGCAATACCTCGACACCGGCGTGATCCTGAAGGTGCGTCCGCGCGTGACCAAGGACGGCACCGTGTTCCTCGATATCGTCCAGGAAGTCAGCTCGCCCGGTTCGGTGCCCGACGTCAACGGCAATGTGCGCATCGACACCCGTCGCTTGAAGACCACCGCGATCGTACCGACCGGCGAAACCGTGATGCTCGCGGGCCTGATCCAGGACAGCAACAGCAAGGGCTCGTCGGGGTTCCCCGGCCTCAGCCGCCTGCCGGTGATCGGCGGTCTGTTCGGTCGTCAAAGTTCGACCCAGGGCCGCACCGAGGTCATCATCCTGCTCACGCCGACCATCGTCCGCGATCAGCGCGAATTGCTCGATCTCACCGACGAGTATTCGCGGCAATTCCGCGCGATGGAGCCGATCGAGCCGGTCAAGATCGGCCCGAAAAAGCCGACGCCGCATCGCTGATCGGAAATAGCCGATCGGAAATTGCCGATCGGAAATCGCCGATAAGAAGCGGCATTCCCGCCTCGCCGCCGCGCGTATCCAACGCGGCGGCGATCGCCCATCTCGCTTTCTTTCGTCGCCAGCGCAGGGCCTGCGACGGTAAAGTGCGCCCATGACCTCGGACCTGCCCATCGTGTTGGTGCCCGTCGGCGCCGACGACGCGGCGCTGGACGCATGCCTCGCCGCGCTCGATGCCGGCACGCCCGCGGGCACGCGCGTGTGGTTGGCCGACGACGCGCAGGCCGGTCCGCGCGGCATCGCCATCGTCGAGCGTTGGTTGACGCGTACCGCGCTGCAGGCCGATTACACCCGCCGTCCGCGCAGCATCGGCGAAGCCGCGCATATCGACGACATGCTCCGCGCCTGCGGCGATGCCGATGTGCTGGTCCTGCCCGGCGATACGCAACCCTGCCCGGGATGGGCGATGCAATTGACCGCCTGCGCCGCGCGCGATCCCGCCATCGCCACCGCCACGCCCTGGTGCAATGCCGGCGAAGCCGCGTCGTGGCCGCGCGTGGGCGAAATCGCGCTGTTGCCCGAGGATCCCGTCGCCCTCGCGCGCGCCGCCGCGAACATGCCGCCGCATCATCCCGAATTGCCGTCGGCATCGAGCCATGCGGTGTTCCTCCGCGGCGCCGCGCGGCGCAAAGCCGGCGGCGTGGACGCGGCGAGCTACGCGTCGTGGTACGCGGCCTTGATCGATCTGTCGCTGCGCATGGCCGGCTTGGGCTGGCGGAACGTGTTGTGCGAAACCGCGTTCGTCGCGCGCGCGGGCGAGGGCGCGCCGCTGGGCGACGACGTCGAAACGCTCGGCGTGCGTTGGCCGACGTGGCATGCGCGACTGGCGGAGTTTCTGATGCGCGACCCGCTGTACGCCGTGCGCGATGGCTTGACGCGTTCGCTCGCGGGGCTCGAACCGCTGTACGCGCAGGCCGATCTGTTCGCGAAAGACGCGCGCGCCGACGTTTGCATCGGCGGCGACGACAGCGATGCCCGGCGCGAGTGCGACATCGACGACGAGAGCGTTGCATGACGGCCGAGACCGGCGCAGACATCGGTGCGAATGTCGGAGCAGATATCGGCCCAGATATTGGCGCGGACATCGCCGCGGTCGTCGTCGCGTACCGCAGCGCCGAGACGATCGATCATTGCCTGCAGCGCCTGCGCGCGGCCGAAGGCGTCGCGCAGATTCGGGTGGTCGATAACGGCTCCACCGACGGCACGCTCGAGATCGTGCAGCGTCACGCGTTGGCCGATGCGCGCGTACGCTTCATCGCCAATCCCGACAACCCCGGCTTCGGCACCGCCTGCAATCAAGGCGCGTTCGCGTCGGCATCGACATGGCTGGCCTTCGTCAATCCCGATTGTCTGGTCGAACCCGACACGCTGGCGCGGTTGCGCGCGCATGCACAAGCGTTGATCAGCGCGCACGACGGCGATGCTTTGCTGGGCGTCGATTTGGTGGACGAGGCCGGCGTGCGCGACGGCGCCGCGCGACGGCGCGATCCGGATTTCGCCGCGATGCTGCGCAGTGCGGCCGCGCGCAAACTCGATCTTCCCATCGATACATCGCAAACGCTGCAGACGGTGCCGGCGATCTCCGGCGCCTTGATGTTCCTGCCGCGCACGCTGATGGAGCGCATCCAAGGCTTCGATCAGGACTATCGCCTGCATGCCGAAGACCTCGATTTATGCCGTCGCGCGCGCGAAGCCGGCGCATCGGTCGCGGTCGCCAACGACTTGCGAGTGGTTCATGTGCGCGGCGTGTCCAGTCGCTCGCGGCCGGTCTTCGTCGAATGGCATAAACATCGTGGCTTATGGCGCTATTTCCGCAAATTCGACGCGCGCCGACACGGTGCGGCGACGCGCGCGGCGGTGTGGCTGATGATCTGGGCGCGAGGTGCGTTCGCGATTTTGGGTAAACTCACTCGATCCATCATGCGCGGGGGGCGCTGACTACATGCTCGTGAACGACCGCTGCGCCAATTGCGACCGCGCTATCGACGGCGCCGATCAGAAATTCTGCCCTGCCTGCGGCCAGCCCACGCCCGCGCACCGCATCGATTGGCATTTTCTCGGCCACGAACTCGAGCACAGCGTGCTGCATATGGATCGCGGCATCTTCTACTCGCTGAAGAATTTGATGCTGCGGCCGGGGCATTTCATCCGCGACTATATCGAGGGCCGACGCGCGCATCAGGTCAAGCCGCTGATGCTGATCATGATCTTGGCGGCCCTGACCGGGTTCCTCGCCAAGTATTTTCTGGACGGCGACGTGGTGGGTTCCGGCATCTCCATCGGCGGCACCTCTGTCGCCGGCATGAAGACGGATGGGCAATTCGATCCGACGCGATTTCTCAAAGCGTTCGAGGTCGCGAAAAATTGGATGAACCAAAATTATGCGGCAGCGACCCTGCTGCTGCTGCCGTTGGAGGCGCTGGCCTTCAAATGGGCGTTCCGCCGCGTCGCAAATTTGAATTACCCGGAATGGTTGGTGATCGCGACCTTCCTGACCGCGCAATCCTTCGTCATCATGGCGTTAGCGACCCCGCTGGAGCATTGGTACCCGCAGGCGCGCGGTTGGGCGTTGTCGCTGGCCGTCGTTTATACCGTCGTTTCGCTGGTGCAGTACTTCAAGACGTATGCGCGCTGGAAATCCGTGTTGCGCTGTCTGCTCGGGTTCGGAATCTTGCTGGTGTTCAACGCGGTGTTCACGGTTGTTATGACGGCCGTGATTCTGGCGCTGCCCATGGGGCATTGAGCATTCGACGCGCGTCTCAGCGATAACGATTGATCTCGTCGCGCAGCGCGCGTGCGGCATTCGCGGCGGCTATGGCGTAATCGTCGCTGTGGGACGCGTAGAGAATCGCGCGCGAGGAACTGACGATCAGGCCGGTGCCGTCGGCGGTTTTCGCGTTCGTGACCACCGCTTCGACTTCGCCGCCCTGCGCGCCCACGCCGGGCACCAGGAAAGGCATTTCGCCCACGATCGCGCGCACTTCGCGCAATTGCTGCGGCCACGTTGCGCCCACCACCAGCGCGCAATTGCCGTGCGCGTTCCAGTCGCGCGCGATTGTCTCTGCGACGTGTTGGTACAGCGGCCGGTCGGCGCCGTTCTCGCCGCGTATCGTTAAATCCTGCAGATCGCTGGCGCCGGGGTTCGAGGTGCGGCACAGAATCACCACGCCCTTGTCGGCGCGGTCGAGGAAGGGCTGCAGCGAATCGCGGCCGAGATACGGATTAGCCGTGACCGCGTCCGCGCCGTAGCGATCGAACGCTTCCGCCGCGTAATGCTGCGCGGTACTGCCGATATCGCCGCGCTTGCTGTCGAGGATCACCGGAATGCCCGGATGCGCCGCGTGGATATGCGCGATCAAACGATGCAGCGAAGATTCCGCCGCCAGCGCCGCGAAATGCGCGATCTGCGGCTTGAACGCGCAGACGTACTCCGCCGTCGCATCGACGATGTCGCGGCAGAAATGGAACACCGCATCGGGGTCGTTCGCGAACGCCGCCGGGAATTTCGCCGGCTCGGGGTCGAGACCGACGCAGACGAGGGTGTCGGCGGATTGCCAGCGTTGCTTCAATGCGCTCATGAAGGACATGCGGAGCCCTCGCGGAATACGCGTCATCCCGGCGCAAGCCGGGATCCAGCGGTTGTGGTTGCTATTGCGGGTGTTGCGTGTCGAACATCGAATGCTGGATCCCGACTTGCGTCGGGATGACGATCCGGCAAAGGCGCTCGCGCGTGACGCGAGCGCGCCGGATCGTCACTTCAAGGCCTTGAACCGCAACCGATGCGGCTTCGCGCCTTCTTCGCCCAGGCGACGCTTCTTGTCCTCTTCGTATTCGCGGTAATTGCCCTGGAAGAACTCGACGTGAGAGTCGCCTTCGAACGCGATGATGTGGGTCGCGATGCGGTCGAGGAACCAGCGGTCATGGCTGATGACGAACGTATTGCCGGGGAATTCGAGCAAGGCGTCTTCCAGCGCGCGCAGGGTTTCGATATCGAGGTCGTTCGAGGGTTCGTCGAGCAGCAGCACGTTGCCGCCCTGCAACAGCGTCTTCGCCAGATGCAGGCGACCGCGTTCGCCGCCCGACAGAGAACCGACCATCTTCTGCTGGTCCTGGCCCTTGAAGTTGAAGCGGCCGATATACGCGCGCGACTGAATTTCCACGCCGTTGATGTTGAGGATGTCCAAGCCGCCGGAGACTTCCTGAAAGACGTTGTGATTGCCTTCCAGCTTGTCGCGGCTTTGATCGACGTAGGCGAGTTTCACGGTCGGGCCGGTCACGATTTCGCCCTTGTCCGGCTTTTCGATGCCCATCAGCATCTTGAACAGCGTCGATTTACCGGCGCCGTTGGGGCCGATGATGCCGACGATCGCGCCCGATGGGATCAGTATGCTGAGGTTGTCGATCAGCAGGCGGTCGCCGAAGCTCTTCGACACATTCTTGAACTCGACCACCGAGTTGCCGAGGCGCTCGCCCGGCGGGATGAAGATTTCGTTGGTTTCGTTGCGGCGCTGGTAATCGACAGACTGCAGTTCTTCCAGGCGGGCCAGACGGGCCTTGCCCTTGGTGCGGCCGCCCTTGGCGTTCTGTCGCGACCATTCCAGTTCGCGCTGGATCGCTTTCTGGCGCGACTTCTCCTGGTTGTCTTCCTGCTTCAGGCGCTCGTCCTTCTGCACCAGCCAGTCGGTGTAATTGCCTTTCCACGGAATGCCGCGGCCGCGGTCGAGTTCGAGAATCCACTCGGCGGCGTTGTCGAGGAAGTAGCGGTCGTGGGTCACGGCGACCACGGTGCCGGTGTAGCGGGCGAGGAACTGTTCCAGCCACTCCACCGATTCGGCGTCGAGATGGTTGGTCGGTTCGTCCAGCAACAGCATGTCGGGCTTCTGCAGCAGCAGGCGGCACAGCGCGACGCGGCGCTTCTCGCCGCCCGACAGCTTGCCGATCACCGCGTCCCACGGCGGCAGACGCAGCGCGTCCGCGGCCACTTCGAGCTGCTGTTCCAGCATGTGCGCGTCGCCGGAGGCGAGGATCGCTTCGAGGCGCTGCTGCTCGGCGGCCAGTTTGTCGAAGTCCGCGCCTTCCTCGGCGTAGGCCTCGTAGATTTTGTCCAGCGCGGCTTGCGCCTGCAGCACTTCGCCGACGCCTTCTTCCACCGCTTCGCGCACGGTCTTGTTGGGGTCGAGTTCGGGCTCCTGCGCCAGATAACCGACCTTGATGCCCGCTTGCGGACGCGCTTCGCCTTGGAAATCCTTGTCCACGCCGGCCATGATCTTCAGCACGGTGGACTTGCCGGCGCCGTTCAGGCCCAGCAGACCGATCTTCGCGCCCGGAAAGAACGACAGCGAAATGTCTTTGATGATCTGGCGTTTCGGCGGCACGACCTTGCTGACGCCGTTCATGGTGTAAATGTATTGGGACATGGGGGCTCCGCAGACGGGCGGCGGCACCTGCCGGATGGGCAGGGCCGGGAAAGGAAAAGGGATGCCGAATTATCGCCGGAACGACCCCTCTTCCGCCAGTTTCGCGCGCTCGCGACTGGCGAAGGCCCTTGGGCCGGCGGCCCCCGGCGGGCGCGAGAGGGCCGCGAAAACTGGCCGCAAGTGGCCGCCGAGGCTACAATTCCGCACTCCCCGCACTGTTCTGGAGCGCCGATGTTCCCGCGCGATACCCGCATCGAAGGTTTCGATCCCGAATTGGCCGCGGCGATCGCGGCGGAGAACCGCCGCCAGGAAGATCACGTCGAGCTGATCGCCTCCGAAAACTACGCCAGCCCGCGGGTGATGGAAGCGCAGGGCAGCCAGCTCACCAACAAATACGCCGAGGGCTACGTCGGCAAGCGCTATTACGGCGGCTGCGAATACGTCGATATCGCCGAAACCCTGGCGATCGAGCGCCTCAAGAAACTCTACGGCGCCGATTACGCGAACGTGCAGCCGCATTCGGGCTCGCAGGCCAATCAAGCGGTGTATTTCGCGTTGCTGCAGCCGGGCGACACCGTGCTCGGCATGTCGCTGGCGCACGGCGGACATCTGACCCACGGCGCGAAGGCGAATATCTCCGGCAAGCTGTTCAATATCGTCTCTTACGGCGTGAACGATCAGGGCCTGATCGATTACGACGAAGTCGAGCGCATCGCGCTCGAAAGCAAACCGAAGATGATCATCGGCGGCTTCAGCGCGTACTCGCAGATCGTCGATTGGGCGCGCTTCCGCGCCATCGCCGATAAAGTTGGGGCGTATCTGTTCGTGGACATGGCGCACGTCGCCGGTCTCGTCGCCGCGGGCGTGTACCCGAACCCGGTGCCGCATGCGCACGTGGTCACTTCGACCACGCACAAAACCCTGCGCGGCCCGCGTGGCGGTTTCATCATCTGCAAGGCGAACGAAGAACTGGAGAAGAAGTTCCAGTCCATCGTGTTCCCCGGCCTGCAGGGCGGCCCCCTGATGCACGTGATCGCGGCGAAAGCGGTCGCGTTCAAGGAAGCGCTGGAGCCCGAGTTCAAAACGTATCAAGAACAAGTGGTGAAGAACGCGCAGGCGATGGCGAACACCATCATCAGCCGCGGCTACAAGATCGTCTCCGGCGGCACGCAGAACCATCTGATGCTGGTGGACATGATCGGCAAAGGCATCACCGGCAAGGCCGCGGAAGAAGCGCTCGGTCGCGCGCACATCACCGTCAACAAGAACGCGGTGCCGAACGACCCGCAGAAACCGGTCTACACCTCCGGCCTGCGCATCGGCACGCCCGCCGTGACCACGCGCGGCTACAAAGAACCCGACTGCGTCGCGCTGGCGCATTGGATCTGCGACGTGCTGGACAACCCGAACGACGACAACGTCATCGCCGGGGTACGCGAGAACGTGACCAAGCAGTGTCGGCAGTTTCCGGTGTATGGCTAAGACGGGAATCGAGAATCGGGAGTCGGGAATCGCTCGAAGCGATGATCGCCCGTACGTGCTCTTCCGATTCCCCATTCCCCATTCCCCATTCCCGATTTTCTGATGCATTGTCTCTTTTGCCAGCACGAAAACACCCGCGTCATCGATTCGCGCGTCAGCGAAGACGGCGCGACGATCCGCCGCCGGCGCGAGTGCGAAGCCTGCGGCGAGCGGTTCAGTACGCTGGAAACGATCGAACTGAAACTGCCGGCGATCATCAAGTCCGACGGCCGGCGCGAGCATTTCGATGCGCGCAAACTGCGTCATGGCTTCGATCGCGCGCTGCATAAGCGGCCGGTGTCGGAAGAGCAGATCGAAGCGGCGGTGCGCGCGGTGGTGCATCAACTGCGCATGACCACCGAACGCGAACTGCCGTCGCGTCGCGTCGGCGAGTTCGTGATGGCCGAACTGCGCAAGCTCGATCATGTCGCTTTCGTACGTTTCGCATCGGTGTATCGCGCGTTCGAGGACGTGGCCGATTTCCGCGAGGAACTCGATCGACTGGAGCGCGAATTGCCGGGCGAAGGGCAATTGCCGTTGCTCGGCGGCGCGGTATTGCCGTTCGATAAAGACAAGAAGAAGCGCTGACCGCGCCGCCATGGCCGATACGAGCGCTGTCGTTTTTTCCGCGACCGATCACGCGATGATGGCGCGCGCGCTGGCTTTGGCCGAGCGCGGTATCTACACCACGAAACCCAATCCGATGGTCGGCTGCGTGTTGGCGCACGGCGACGAGATCGTCGGCGAAGGTTGGCACGTACGCGCGGGCGAGCCGCATGCGGAAGTGTTGGCGTTGCGCGCCGCCGCCGAACGCGCGCGCGGCGCGACCGCTTACGTGACGTTGGAGCCCTGCGCGCACACCGGCAGAACCGGTCCGTGCGCCGATGCCTTGATCGAAGCCGGCGTCGCGCGGGTCATCGC
>JAGNNB010000120.1 GCA_017990865.1 Lysobacteraceae bacterium | reverse complement strand
GTCGCGACGGATCGAGCATCGTTGCCGTCGTCGTTTCGACGGAGGAGGAAAGCGTGTTGTCGGTCTTTCGATCGTTGCGCATCACACTCTCCACTGGAACGCGGGGCTGGAAAACAACAGGGCGAAACCTTCCTGCGGCGAACCCGCGCGGCGCAGCAGTGCGCCGAGGTCGCCGTCGGCGACTTCGCCGAGCACATCGTTCGCCAACATGTACGGCGTGCGCGCGTCGCGCACCCGCTCGGCCAATTGCGCGGCGGCCTGCACGCGCTTGCGCAACGCGTCGCCCGTCGCCCAATCGCCGGCGGTATCGGGGAAACCCGCGGGCGAGCGCGGCGTGAACACCGGCTGGCCCAAGCCTTCGAGCAAACGCGTCACGATGCGCGGTTCGATTTGTCCGCCGACGCCGCCCGCGCGCAGCGCGGAGACGACGAAATCGCCCGGCGTCTTGAATTTGCGCGCGTCCTGCGACCAAGCCGCGTCGTCGTCGATCATCGCCCGGTACAGCGCGCGCAATTCGCCGCCGCTGCGCAGATACTCGGCAGACATGCGCTGCACCAACGCGGGCGGCGGCGCGTCGGCGACAAAATGCCGCGCGAGTTTGAAACTCAAATGCCGCGCCGTCGCCGGGTGCAGCGCGAGATCGCGCAAGATCGCGCGGCCCTGCGCTTCGCCGTCATCGGCGTAACGCTTGCCGAGGACGATGCGCGAACCGGGCTCGTGCGCGGCGGTGCGGAACACATACGCGGTCTTCGCATCGGCCAACTCGCGCAGCGGCGGCGTGCCCCAACCGGTGATGGCGCGGGCCAGTTCCTGCACATCGGCCTGCGCGTAACCGCCGTCGACGCCGAGCGTATGCAGTTCGAGAATTTCGCGGGCGAGGTTTTCGTTCAAGCCCAACTTCCGCGGCGGTTTGTCGCCGTTCGGACGCGCGGCGGCGCGGCGTTCGGCGAACTGCGCCATGCGCGAGTCGTCGCCGACGGATGCGACGTTGTCCAGATACAGCAACATCGCCGGATGCCGCTCCACCGCCAACAGTAGATCGGCGAAGTTGCCGAGCATGTGCGGACGAATCGCTTCGCGCTCCATCGGCGCGGCCTGCAGACGAGCGACGTTCTTGTCGGCCGACACCGCGAAATGGTTCGACCAAAAATGCACCAGTCGCTCGACGAACGGCCGCGTCGTCGTCGTCGCGACGCCGTAACGCGCGGCGATGTCGGCGAACCCGTCGCGCGCGAGCGCCATCGGCGTGGCGTCTTCCATCTCGCGCCAACGTTCGGCTTGCGCGCCGGTTCGACCGGCCATGCGCTCGGCGTCGAGCGGCGCAGCGGCGCGGCGGCGCGCCCGAACCGGCTGCTCGCTCGCCATGTCGGCGGTCGCGGCTGTTTTCTTCTTCGCGTCCCCACCGCCGTTTTTGCGCTCAGCGCGGCGCATGGCCTGCACCGCTGCGCGGCGTTGCAGCAGTTCCAAACCGGACGGCAGATGCGCGAACGGTGCGAGATCCGGCGGCGCATCGATCTGCGCCTTCAGCCATGCCCGAGGGTCGCGGCCGACGCGATCGAGCTCTCCGGGCATGGCGCCCAAACCGAAACGATTGGCCGCGGCGGCTTGCGATTTCGACGACATCTTCGACTCCTTCACCCGCGGCACCGGCGGGACGTACGGACGACAACGCCCGAGCGCGTCGTCGGTTGACGCGCGTGCATACGATGGGAACGCACCTGCGCCCGAAACGAAACACCCCGACCGTTGCCGGCCGGGGTGTCGAGTCGGGCATCGAACGCGAACGTCCGATGCCAGCGTGCGGCGCCTGGGCCGCGCCAACAGGCTGTTTTTCAACAGTCCTTAGGTCACCAAGCGCAGCGCGAACGGGTAGCGGTAGTTCTCGCCCTTGCTGGCGGCGATACCGGCGATGATGGTGAACACCAACCAGGCGATGCCGATGATCGGCAGCAGAATCAGGCCGATCAGCACCAGGGTCAGGACGCCGGCGATCACGGCGGCGATCGCGACGGTGATATTGAAGTTCAGCGCTTCTTTCGCCTGTTCGGCGGCGAACGGCATGGTGTCTTTCTTCAACTGCCAGACCACCAAAGGCGCGACGATGTTGGCGAAGGGGACGAGGAAGCCGCTCAGGGCGGACAGATGGCCCAACATGGCCATGTTCTTTTCGTCGGAGGACAGCTCGCCCGAGGGCTGGCCGGCAGGCATTTGGTCGTTCATCGAAGATTCTCAGGTGGGAGGTCGCGGTACCGCGGCGAGGCGCGGCGCTTCTGGGATCATAACGTCAATCGGCGCCCGCGACGGTCATGCCGCCGATCAGGATCGAGCCGCAACGGATCGAGGCGCGCGGGTCGCGGTCGCTGCCGACCGCCTCGATGGCTTGGAACATCCGCCGCAGATTGCCGGCGATGGTGATGCCGTCGACCGGATAGGCGATCTCGCCGCCCTCGATCTTGAAACCGGCCGCGCCGCGCGAATAATCGCCGGTCACCGTGTTCACGCCCTGCCCCATCAGTTCGGTGATCAGCAGGCCGTCGCCCATGCCGCGGATGAGGTCTTTGAGGTCGCCCGCGTTGGGGGCGACTTCCAGGTTGAATACGCCGCCGGAATTGCCGGTGCTGCGCAGGCCCAGCTTGCGCGCCGAATAGCTGCCCAGCACGTAGCTCTGCAGCACGCCGTCTTCGACGAGGCTCGATTCGGATGTCGCCACACCCTCGGCATCGTAGGCCGTGGAGCGCAGACCGCGACGCAGGAACGGCCGCTCCGTCATCGCGCACCACGACGGCAGGATCCGCGTGCCGACACTGTCCAACAGAAAACTCGCGCGGCGATACAGCGCGCTGCCGGACACCGCGTTCACCAACGCCACGACCAGGCTGTGGGCAACTTCGGTGTGGAAGATCACCGGCATTTCGGCGGTCGGCAGCGACCGCGGATCCAACCGGGCGAGCGTGCGCTCGGCGGCTTTGCGGCCGATGGCTTCGGGCGCTTCCAGGTCGTCGGCGCAGACGCCCAGGCTGTACCAGTACTGCGATTGCATCCGATCGCCCTGCCCGGCGATCAGGCTGCAACTGATGCTGTGCTGGGTGTCGCGCTCGGCGCCGACGAAGCCGTGCGAATTGGCGTAAACATCGATCGACTCGCCGGTGGACACCGAGGCGCCGTCGGAATTGGCGATGCGCGGGTCGAGATCGCGGCCGGCCGTCTCGCAGGCCATCGCCAGATCGAGCGCGCGATCGGGGTCGATCGCCCAAGGGTGCCAGAGGTCGAAATCCGGCCAACGCCCGTCGGGGCCAGGCCGGGCCATGCGGTCGGCGTCGGCCAGGCCGGCCGCGGGGTCGTCTTCGGTATGGCGAGCGATCAAGCACGCTTGCGCCAGCGTCGCTTCCAGGCTTTCGTCGCGCAGGTCCGCGGTGCTGGCGCTGCCCTTGCGCTGGCCGAAATACACTGTGACCGAGACGCTGCGGTCGCGATTGGATTCGACGGTTTCCACCTCGCCCATGCGCACGCCCACGTTGAACCCGCGGTCTTCGCCGCATTCGACTTCGGCCTGGGTGGCGCCGAGCGTTTTGGCGCGATCGAGCAGCCGCTGCGACAGCGCGGTCAGGCGCGCCAGCCGCGCTTGGCTGTCGTCGGCGAGGTTCGACGTCGGATCGAGAGAGGTCGCGTTCAATGCTTTATCCTGTTCGAGCGAGCGATGTGCTCAGGTCACTACACGTAGCGGTCCGACGATGAGAGGCAAAAACCCCGACAGCGGCGAATTTCTGTCGCCCAGCCGCAGCCAACAGCGCCGCGAGGCGTTGGAAGTGCTGGAATTGGCGCGGCGATTGTCGGAGATGACGCCGACCCAGGTCGCGCGCCTGCCCGTGCCCGAGCGCTTGATCACGCACATCGACGAGACCCGGCGCATCACGTCGCACGTCGCGCACAAACGGCAATTGCAGTTTCTGGCGAAACAGATGCGGCGGGAAGACGACGAGACGCTGGAAGCGATTCGCGATGCGATGGACGCCAACGGCCACGCCGCGCGCGAAGAAGCGGCGATGCTGCATCGCGCCGAGCATTGGCGCGACCGGCTGATCGGCGAGGGCGATGCGGCGCTGGGCGAATTGCTGGTCGCCTTTCCGCAGGCCGACCGCCAACATCTGCGCCAACTCGCGCGCAATGCGCACGAAGAGCGACTGAAGAACAAACCGCCGCACGCATATCGCGAGTTGTTCCGGGAATTGCGCGAGTTGCTGCAAGAGCCGGGAATGGAGAATGGGGAATCGGGAATCGAAGGCCCGCTCGACCAAGAAGGCGAAGATTGAACGACGCCGATCCGAACGGCCCCGCGTAGAGCGGGGCGCAACTCCGCTTGCCTGAAATCCCGTAGAGCGGAGCGCAGCTCCGCTGACCGATGTAGCGGAGCTGCGCTCCGCTCTACGGGTTTCCACGATTCCCCATTCCCCATTCCCGATTCCCGGCCTCATCACGCCCGCGTCCCACCCACCGTGAGTTGATCGATCAACAACGACGGTTGCCCCACGCCGACCGGCACGCTTTGGCCGTCTTTGCCGCAGGTGCCGACGCCGTCATCGAGCGCGAGATCGTGACCGACCATGCGCACGCGCTGCATGGTTTCCGGGCCGTCGCCGATCAGGGTCGCGCCTTTCACCGGCGCGGTGATTTTGCCGTCTTCGATCAAATACGCTTCGGTCGCCGAAAACACGTATTTGCCGGTGGTGATATCGACTTGGCCGCCGCCGAAATTCACCGCGTACAGGCCTTTCTTCACCGAACGGATCATGTCCTCGGGCGCATCCTGGCCGGCGCGCATGTAGGTGTTGGTCATGCGCGGCATCGGCCGGTGCGCGAAGGATTCGCGGCGACCGTTGCCGGTGGGCGCCATGCCCATCAAACGCGCGTTGTGGGTGTCCTGCATGTAACCGACCAGCACGCCGTCTTCGATCAGCGTGGTGCAAGCGGTGGGCGTGCCCTCGTCGTCGATGTTGAGCGAACCGCGGCGGCCTTCGAGCGTGCCGTCGTCGACGATGGTCACGCCCGGCGCGGCGACGCGTTGACCGATGCGACCGCTGTAGGTCGAGGTGCCTTTGCGATTGAAATCGCCCTCCAGGCCGTGGCCCACCGCTTCGTGCAGCAACACGCCCGGCCAACCGCTGCCCAGCACCACCGGCATCACGCCCGCGGGCGCGTCGATGGCCTCCAGATTCACCAACGCTTGGCGCAAGGCTTCGCGCGCGAACCGCTCCGGCTTGCCGTCGGCGAACAGCGTTTCGTAGTCGTAACGACCGCCGAAACCCGCGGTGGCGGATTCGCGACGACCGTCGTGTTCGACCAGCACTTGCACGTTCATGCGCACCAATGGGCGTACGTCGCCGGCCAGCACACCGTCGCTGCGCGCGACGAGGATGGTGTCGGCCGTCGCGACCAGCGTCACCACGACCTGGCGCACGCGCGGATCGGCGGCGCGCAGCAGGCGATCGACGCGGCGCATCTGCTCCAATTTATCCGCATGCGGATAAGCATCGATGGGATCGGCGCCGGCGTACAGCGGCGTCGCGCGGCCGGTTGCGCGCACCAACGCGCCGCGCGGATCGACGCTGTGTTCGGCCGCGCCTTTCGAGATCGCCCGCGCCGAATGCGCGGCGGCGAGCAACGCGTCGGCGTTGATTTCGTCGGAATATGCGAACCCGGTCTTCTCGCCGGACACCGCGCGCACGCCGACGCCTTCGTCGATGGAATGCGAGCCGTCCTTGACGATGCCGTCTTCGACCGTCCAACTCTCGCGTCGCGTGTGCTGGAAATACAGATCGCCGAAATCGACGCCCGGCCCCAGCAGCGCCGCGAAACCGCGATCCAGCGCCGCGGTATCGAGACCGGCGGGAACGAGCAATCGCGCTTCGGCGAGGTGCAGCATCGAGGTCATGAACGTATCCGATGAAAAACGGGGATGAAAAACGGGAGGTCGCCGCTTCGCGCGGCATCGCGCGCATCGAAGCCGCGAATATCGGCGGGGCGCGGCGTGCGAAGGACGCGAAGCGACGACGGCGCAAACGGATGTGCGAAGACAGGCATGGAGGCGATGCGGCGCGGAATCAACCCGAGGTCGGTTTCGCCGAGCGCGCGGGCTTCGATGCCGGAGGCCGCTCGACGACTTCGACTTTCGGGTCTTTCCAGGGGCCGGTGACGCGATAATTCTTCGCCGTCATCTGCCCGATGGGTTTCTGCAGCACCGCATTCGCCACCGCGCCGACCGCCGCGCCCACCGGGCCGCCCGCGATCGCGCCCACCGCGGTCAGCAGATTGCCGGCCTTCGGCAACACTTCGATGGTCTGGTCGAAGGTTTGCGCGCGCAGATCGGCGGCGCCGCGGATATTGATTTGCGCCGACGAGCCGTCGATGGTCATGTCGTCGCTGCGCGCCATGCCGCCATCGAAGCGCACAGTGCCGCCGAATTTGTTGAACGCGAAGCCTTTATTGAAGAAATCGCGGAAATCCAGCATCAAGCGCCGCGGCAGTTGAGCCAGACTCAACAGCCCCAGCACGCGACCGGTGCCGCCGGGTTCCACTTCGACCAAACGCCCGTCCTTGATATCGATCTTCAGCGTGCCTTCCAATCCGCCGGGTCTGAACGCCATCGGACTGCCGGCCCAGGACGCATCGAAGCGCATGCTGCCTTTGCCGCCGCCGACACGTCCGCCCGCGCCGAGTTCGTCGAGCAACGCGCCGAAATCCTCGCTGGCGGCCGTCGCCGACAAGCGCGTGCGCGCCGCCGCACCGCGGCCGCTCCACTCGCCGGTCACATCGATGCGGCGTTTCGGCGCGCGCGCCTGCAATTGTGCGATCTCCATACCGGTCGCGGTCGGGCGCGAACGGAATTGGGTCTCGCCGAAGGCAGCGTTCATCACTCGCAGATCGTCGATTTTCAGCGTCAGCGGCGGCACGCGGGCGGGATCGATCTCGTCGTCGCGCGCGGCGGGCGCTGCGGCGGCGGGCGATGCGATCGCCGCGTCCGCTTTGCCGAAGGATCCGGCGCTGCGCCAATGCAGGCGCTGCAAACGGCCGGCGATCGCGGCGCCGTCGGCGTCGGGCACGATCACGCTGCCGGCCAAGCCGGCGCCGTCCAGTTGCACCGCCAAACCGCCGGTCGTGGGCACCACTTGCAGGCGGGTTTCGGGAAAGACGCCGCCGAGCAGACGCAAGCGTTCGACCGACACGTCCACGCGGCGCAGCGGCAACGCCTCGCCGCCCGCGTTGCCGCCACCGCGCAGCAACGTCACCCAATCGATCGCGTCCACGGTGCCGCCGCGTCCGGTCAGCACCAAGCCGGAGGGCGGCGGCGCTTCCTGCACGCGATCGGTGCCGAATTGCGCGCGAATCCCGAGCTTGCCCTGCGTGTGCTTCGCGCGCAGCGCCAACCGCTGCGCGAACGCGACCGCGATTTCGCCCTTGCCGATCGGCAAATCCAGATCGATCGTGGTCGGCAGCGTCGTTCCCGCGGCTTTGTCCATCGGCGCGGGCAGGGTCAATGCGGTACCGATCAAATCCGAACGCAACTGCAGGCGGCTGATCGCCGTCGGCGATTTTCCGGTGGGTTTTGCGCCGGGCTTTGCGGTCGATTTCGCGGCCGGCTTCGTCGCCGTCGTCGGAATCGCGATGCCCGCCGTCCAACGCGAACGTCCCTTGGCGTAGGGCTTCAGCCACGCCATATCCGCGCTGCGATCTAGCAGATCGTCGCTGGTCATCGTCGCTTCGAGTTCGGCCTCGAAACCGTTGCGACGCTCGCGCACATGGCCCGGTCCCGCACGCAACGACAGTCGGCTCTGTTGTTGGTCGTACACCGCGTTCAAACCGTTCGCAGTGAAACCATCGCGATCGTAGCGGGCGATGCCGGTCACTTTCGCGAACGCGAGTTTCCATTCCGATTCGCTGAGCCGTACGCCGCGCAGCGCGACCTGCCCGGCGATCTTCGGCGGCGCGTCCTTCGTATGCGCCGGCAGACGCAGCGAGAATTCGACGCTCGCCGGACCCGCGGCGCCGAGCTTGGCCATGGTCTCGCCGTGTTCGCGCTGCAGCGGGCTTTGTTTCATCAGCGCCAGCAGCTTCGTCGCATCGGCGTCGGCGGCGGCGTCGACGGTCAAATCGCTGTGCCCGAAGTCCTCCATGCCGGAGCTGAACTCGCGGATGCCGACCTCCAATAACTGCGCTTTGCCGGCGACGTGGAAGCCGTTGCCGATGAAGGCGATGTCCGCATCCATGTCGGACGTCGCGGGCCAATCGTCGTGGAATTTCACACGCATATCGCGCAGCGTCGCGCGCGCATCGAACACGCCTCGCGCCGGTTTGCCGTCGCGCGCGACGAAAGGCCAGTCGTCGAGATCGCCGGATATCACCGCGCGGCCATCGCGCACCCAACCGCCGACCAACGCGTTGTCGAGCCAATGCACCAAGGCCGGGCTCATCACGTGCTTCACCCAGAATTTTTTC
>JAGNNB010000119.1 GCA_017990865.1 Lysobacteraceae bacterium | reverse complement strand
ATTCCAAACAACGCAATTCGAGCGGTCTTCTCTTCGCTGAGTCGTCCGCCGACTTGTCCGCAGGCGCGCGCGAAGAAGCAGGCGTTTCCGATTCCCGATTCCCGATTCCCCATTCCCGGCTTCTCATCGCCGGCGTCGACGAAGCCGGTCGCGGGCCGTTGGCGGGCCCGGTCGCGGTGGCCGCCGTGATTCTGGATCCCGCACGACCGATCGCGGGCCTCAACGATTCCAAGAAGTTGACCGAAGCCGCGCGCGAAGCCTTGTTCCCGCTCATCGTCGAACGTGCGCTCGCCTGGCGCATCGAATTCGTCGAAGCGGACGAAATCGATCGGCTGAATATTTTGCAAGCCACGCTGACCGGCATGCGCCGCGCGTTGGAAGGTTTAGAACCGCGCGCCGAGGCCGCGCGTATCGACGGCAACAAACTCCCGCGCGATCTGCCCTGCCCGGCCGAAGCGCTGATCGGCGGCGATGCGATCGAACCGGCGATCATGGCCGCGTCGATTTTGGCGAAAGTCGCGCGCGACCGACGCATGCGCGAATTGCACGCGCGTTATCCCGAATACGGATTCGACCGGCACAAAGGGTATCCGAGCCCCGCGCATCTCGACGCCTTGAACAAGCACGGCCCCTGCGCCGAGCACCGCCGCAGTTATGCGCCGGTACGAGCCGCGATCGCGGCGCACACCGACTGAGGCATCGCTAACGCGCAATAGCGACGATCGCGCCTTCGCCACGTTCCGACCATGCGCGCATCGACGCGACAAGATCGGCAAACGCTTATGCGACTTGGAGCGCATCCGACGCATCGCGTACCACGTAACTGATGTGGGTCCGATCGAAGGCGCGCGAACGTATCGCGCCTTCCATCGATGTCTCGTCGCAGCGCGTCGTTTCCGAGACGCGCGTTCTTTCGAAGCACATCGTCACCACGCCGCGCACCGACACGCGGCGGCGGCCGCGTGCGCGAACGAAGGCTCCACGGATCGACCGTTTTTCGCGATACGGCGACAGCGCGCGCCGTCGTCGATCAGCCCCGAACGAACGCAACAACTCACTCGCTCTCTCACTCAATCGCTCATGGAGATTCGCCGATGCAATCGTCGTTGTTCCGAAAACACCCACAGCCTCTGACACTCGCCATCGCGCTCGCGCTCGGCGCATGCGCTTCGCTCGCCGCGAGCGCCGCACCGCCGCAAGACGCCCCACCCGCATCGTCTCAGACGCCGAACAAAGCCCTGTTGTCCGCGATGCGCCGCGATCTCGGCCTCGATGCGCAACAGGCGATGCGTTATCTCGACGCCGAACGGTCCGCGATTGTGCGTACGCCGATGGCGAAGCGACAGCTCGGCGAACGCTACGCGGGAAGTTGGCTCGAAACCGACGGCCGCGGCGGTTTCCGCACCGTCGTCGCCGCCACCGATGCCGCGAGCGCCGCGCAAGCGCGAACGCTGGGCGTCGAAACGCGGGTAGTGAAGCGCAGCTTGGCGCAACTGGACGCCGCGAAGTCGCAGCTCGATCGCGCGAGCCGGCAACGCAAGCGCGACGCCGGCATCCACACTTGGTACGTCGACGTACCCACGAATCAAATCGTGATCGAAGCGGACAGCAAAGCGAAAAGTGCGGTGCAGGACTTGATCCTTTCGACCGGCGTGGACCCCACCGCAGTGCGCTTTCGGGAATCGGCCGGCAAACCCATGACGACCCGGATCGTCGGCGGCGAAGGCTACAACTCGGCCACCGGCAGTTGTTCGATCGGGTTCTCGGTCACCCGCGGCGCCGACGTGGGTTTCGCCACCGCCGGACATTGCGGGCCGGTCGGTACCACGACCACCAACACCAGCAATGTGCTTCAGGGCGTGGTCGCGGGGTCGACGTATCCGGGCAACGATTCGGCCTGGGTGCGGATCACCAATATCGGTCAGTTCATTCCGCTCAATTCGGTGACCAACTACGCGAGCGGTTTCGTCGCCGTCGTCGGCAGCGCGCAAGCGCCTGTGGGCGGCGCGGTTTGCCGCTCGGGCCGAACCACCGGTTATCGCTGCGGCACGATCACCGCCCACAACGTCACGGTGAATTACCCGGAAGGCGCCACGTTCGGATTGACCCGCACCTCCGCCTGCGTCGGTCCGGGCGACTCGGGCGGCGCCTACATCACGCCGGCCGGACAAGCGCAAGGCGTGACCTCGGGCGGCATCATCCCCGCGGGCGCGGGCGACAACTGCGCCTCCGCTTCGCCCGTGAGTTTTCACCAACCGATCGTGCCGCTGTTGAATCAGTACGGCTTGACGCTGTTCACCGGCAACGGCGGCGGCAGCGGCGCTCCGCCCACGGTCTCGCGGTTCCTGTGTCCGGATTACAACAACAGCGGCGGCGGCACGTTCATCTGCACGATCGACTACGCGTCCGGTACGCCCGCGAACGTGGTGTGGAGCGGCGGTAACGGCAGCGCCGTGCAAGACGCGGGTTCGAGCACGTTCTACGCGACCTGTCTGCGAGGCCAGACGCTGCAAGTCACCGCCACCGTGACCAATGGCGCGGGATCGGTCTCGCGCACATCGGCGCGATTCTCTTGCCCGACCGGGCCGATTCCCTGATCGTCGCTACGATCGAGTCGCTGCGATCGAGACGAACGAGGGCGCTTCGGCGCCCTCGTTCGTTGCGCTATCGATTTTCGACGAGATCGAGTTATTTGGAATTGCCGAAGGTCAAATGCAGCGGCCAGCGCGGTTCGCGCGGTAAACCCAGCGATTCGCGATAGTCCGAGGCGTCTTCGCAAATCACAGGAAAGAAGACGTATTCGTCGATCTCGCACGGCGGATGCGCGTATTCGAATTCGACGACGCGGCCTTCGCGATCTTTCCACAGTCGCGGATCGGGCAGATCCTCGCCGAGCACGACGGACACATGCGCGCCCCATAACGGATCCGACAGCGGCGCCGCCGCGCGGCGTTCCAGCATGCGTAATTGCCGCAAATAACGGCCCACATCCGCTTCGCATTGGATGATGAGCCAACCGTCGGTGCTGCGACCATCGCGACGCATTCGATTGCCGGAGGCATCGAGCGGCGGCGCGAAACGGTAGATGCCCGATAGTCGAGGCATGGCGGCGATGTTCGCATCGCGAGCGGGCGCGATGCAGGAAGAAAGGGGCGCGAATCCTAGCAGATCGTCGAAGACCGCTCGCTCGAGCGATACCGCGACGCGAAACAGCGCGGCGCCGCGAGCCATGCAGCGATCCGGCGCATGAATGAAAGCTCTCGAATCCAACGACTACTTCACCGTGACCGTGACCATCACCAACGCTTCGGGCTCGGTCTCGCGCACCAGCGTCCGCGCCCGCTGCAAGGGCGGCCCGATCATTCTCTGATCGCCATCCTCAGAAGCTCCATGCACGACCATACGGCCGCGAAAGCGGCCGTATCGCATCGTTATGGTCGGCCGTGAAAGCGGCCGTATGGTCGTGCGCGTCGCGGGACGACGAAGCGATCGCGCCGCGCCCGCCCACCGCCCGTAGAGGCCGCGCAAAGACGGCCTGGAGCCGCACCCTCACGCCAAGACAGGGGAACCTTCCGCCAAAACCGCGCCTACCGCTCCATCGAGGGAATCCGCCAATCTGGATCAGTCGTTTTTGTGATGCTCGTCACCCAAATTCAACGTAATGGCGAGCCCGCAAGGACGACCGCCGCCCGTATGGGACGGGCGACGTCCCCCGAACGCCCGAACAGGGCGGAACCTCAATGGAGATCGTAATGAAGCAATGTTCCACCGCTATCCCGCGCCGTCGTCTCGCCGCGACGATCGCGACCGCCCTCGCCATGGCCGCGATCGGCGTGACGTCCCTGTCGTCGTCGAGCGCCGCGCAAGCGCAAGCGATCGTTCCCACTGTCGCCGGACCGACGATCACGTCCTTCGTCTGCCCCAACAACGCCGACAGCGGCAACGGCTGGTTCGCCTGCTACGCGACCTACAGCTCAAGCACGCCGGCGACCGGGACCTGGACCGGCCGTCAGGGTTATCAGTACGACGGCGGCAACTGGACCGATTTCATGGGTCCGTGCGCCTTCGGCGAAACGGTGAAGATCACCCTCACCGTCCGCAACGCCTACGGCACCGCCACGCGCAACGCCTCGTTCAAATGCCGCTGGTAATCGGTACGAGTCCGCTGTAGCGGACCGCGTCGGTCGCGCGGGACGGCGATCCTCCGGAGGTCGCCGCCCCGTCGCCGCAGCCGTCGGCGCCTGTCAAGCCTTGCCGACATCGGCCCCTCGCCCTACCCTGCCGGTCTGCGCTCTCCGGCCCGCCGATGTCCGCCCGTTTCGCCCACCTCCACCTGCACAGCGAATACTCGCTCGCCGACTCGACGATCCGCATTCCGGAACTCGTCGCGCGTTGCGCCGCCCAGGGCCAGCCGGCGGTGGCGCTGACCGACCGCAATAATCTCTTCGCGCTGGTCAAGTTCTACAAAGCCGCCGAAAGCGCGGGCGTGAAGCCCATCGCGGGCGCCGACGTACAGGTGGCCGAGGGCGACGAAGCGCCCTGGAAACTGACGCTGCTCTGCCGCGACCGCAGCGGCTATCTGTCGCTGTCGCGCTTGCTCAGCCGCGCATGGATGGAAGGCCATCGCCACGACGGCGTGGTGGTGCGGCCGCAATGGCTCGCCGAAGCGAACGACGGCTTGTTCGCGCTGGTCGGACGACATAGCCAAGCCGGCCTGTTGGCGGCGGGGCATCGTCACGATCTGGCGACGCAATGGCTCGCCGACTGGCAGCGGCATTTCGACGACCGCCTGCATCTGGAACTCACCCGCTGCGGCTTCGACGACGAAGCGGGCTTCAATGCATTCGCGCTGCATGCGGCCGGGCAGCGCGGCGTGCCGGTGATCGCCAGCAACGATGCGCGCTTTCTCGACGCCGACGGTTTCGAAGCGCACGAGGCGCGTGTGTGCATCGCCTCCGGCCGCATTCTGGACGACCCAAAACGCCCGCGCGACTACAGCGCGCAGCAATACCTGAAATCGTCGGACGAGATGGCGGCGCTGTTCGCCGAAGACGCGCCGGACGCGATCGACAACGCGATCGATCTCGCGAAGCGCTGCAATCTGGAACTGTCGCTCGGCAAATACTATTTGCCGGCGTTTCCGGTGCCCGAGGATCACACCCTCGACAGTTGGATCCGCAAGGAAGCGCGCGACGGGTTGGAACAACGCTTGCGCAAATATCCGCTCGCGCCGGGCCACGACCGCGCGAGCTACGACGCGCGGCTCGAAACCGAGCTCGACGTGATCGTGAAGATGGGCTTCCCCGGCTACTTCCTCATCGTCGCGGACTTCATCAACTGGGGCAAACAACACGGCATTCCGGTCGGCCCGGGGCGCGGTTCCGGCGCGGGTTCGCTGGTGGCGTGGGCGCTGGGCATCACCGATCTCGACCCGCTGCCGTACGACCTGCTGTTCGAGCGCTTCCTCAACCCCGAACGCGTGTCGATGCCCGACTTCGACATCGACTTCTGCATGGACCGCCGCGACGAGGTGATCGATTACGTCGCCGCGAAATACGGTCGCGACCGCGTCAGCCAGATCATCACCTACGGCACCATGGCCGCGAAGGCGGTGGTGCGCGATGCGGGTCGCGTGCTCGGTTATCCGTACGGCTTCGTCGACGGCATTTCCAAACTGATTCCGCTGCAGCCGGCCGATCCGTTGTCGCTGGAAGACGCGCTCGGCACCAGCGAACGCGCGCGCAAGGATCCCGACCGCGCCGTCGCCGAATTGAAGGAGCGTTACGCCAGCGAAGAGGACGTGCGCGACCTGATCGATCTGGCGCTGCAGCTCGAAGACCTCACGCGCAACGCCGGCAAACACGCCGGCGGCGTGGTGATCGCGCCCGCGCCGCTGTCGGAATTCTGCCCGCTGTTCGCCGAACACGACAGCGACGGCCACGGCAAGCATCCGGTGACGCAATTCGACAAGGATGACGTCGAAACGATCGGCTTGGTGAAGTTCGACTTTCTCGGCCTGCGCACGCTGACCATCATCGATTGGGCGGTGAAAGCGATCAACGCGCGGCGCAAGCGCGAAGGCCAGGAAGCGCTGGATATCGGCGCGCTGCCGCTTGACGACAGGGCCAGCTACCAGTTGTTCGCGCGCGGCGACACGGTGGCGGTGTTCCAGTTCGAATCGCGCGGCATGCGCGAATTGCTCAAGCGCGCCAAGCCCGACACGTTCGAAGACATCATCGCGCTCGCCGCGCTGTTCCGCCCCGGCCCGCTCGGTTCGGGGATGGATCGCGAATGGGTGGATCGCAAGCACGGCCGCGCCGAGGTCACGTATTCGCACCCGGCGTTGGAAACGGTGCTGAAACCGACCTACGGCGTGATCGTGTATCAGGAACAGGTGATGCAGATCGCGCAGGTGCTGGCCGGCTATTCGCTGGGCGGCGCCGACCTGCTGCGTCGCGCGATGGGCAAGAAAAAACCCGAGGAAATGGCGAAAGAGCGCGCCAAATTCGAGGATGGCGCGGCCGCGCACGGCGTCGATCCGCGCACCGCGACGCAGATCTTCGACTTGATGGAGAAGTTCGCCGAATACGGCTTCAACAAGTCGCACTCCGCTGCGTACGCGCTGGTCGCCTACCAAACCGCGTGGCTGAAAGTGCATTACCCGGCCGAATTCATGGCCGCGGTGCTGTCGTCGGACATGGACAACACCGATAAAGTCGTCGGCTTTCTCGACGAAGCGCGCGCGTTGGGTCTGACCGTGCTGCCGCCGGACGTCAACGGCTCGAATTACATGTTCGAAGCCTTGGACGAGAAGACCATCCGCTACGGCTTGGGCGCGGTGAAAGGCGTCGGCCGCGGCGCCTGCGAAGCCATCGCGGATGCGCGCACGCGCGACGGCGCCTATGCCGACTTGTTGGATTTCTGCAAACGCGTCGATTCGTCGAAACTCAATCGGCGCACGCTGGAAGCGCTGATCAGCGCCGGTGCCTTGGATGCGCTCGGCAAGAATCGGCCGTCGTTGTTGCTGCAACTGCCCGAAGTGCTGAAAGCCACCGATCAACTGGCGCGCGAACGCGACGCCGGGCAAGTGTCGCTATTCGGCGGCCCGGCCGAATCCACGCCCGCCTTGAAACTCGAATTGCCCGAAGCCGCCGATTGGCCGCTGGTGCAGAAACTCGCGGGCGAACGCGAGACCCTCGGGCACTATCTCAGCGGCCATCCGCTCGATCCCTATCGCGACGAATTGGCCGCGCTGATCGGCAGCGACCTCGGCAAACTCGACACCTTGTACGAAAACGCCGCCCCGCCCTCGCGCAACAAAGGCGGCGACGGAGACGGCGGTCGCAGTTGGCGCGCCGAAGCGACGGTCGTGGTCGCGGGCCTGGTGCTGGCGATGCGCAAACGCGGCGATTCGCAGGCGTTCGTGCAAATCGAGGACGGGCGCGGCCGGCTGGAATGCGCGTTCTTCGCCGAAGCCTTCTTCGAATATCAACAACTGCTCACCCGCGATCGCATCCTGATCGTCGAAGGCGGGCTGCGCGAGGACGAATTCAGCGGCGGGTTTTCGCTGCGCGCGCGCCGTTGTTGGGATTACCGCCAACTTTGCGCGCAACAGGCGCAGCGGCTCTCTCTGCGTTTGGATTTGCGCGAACCGCAAACTCTGCGTTCGGTCGAATCGCTGCTCGCGCAACATCGCCCCGGGCACACGCCGCTGCGTCTGGATCTGCTGCTGCCGCAGGGCTCCGCCGGCACGCTCGACCTCAACGGTGGTGAATCGGTACGCGTGGAAGCCGACCTGCCGAATGCCTTGCGCGCCCTGCCCGGCGTACGCGCGGTGCGATTGGCGATGAGCAAACCGTGGGCCTAACCCGGTAGAGCGGCCTTCAGGCCGATGGTGTTGGCTTTTTCGTGTGAATGGAGAACAGCGGCCTGAAGGCCGTTCTACCGACGGTCGGCGACGCACCGCGTACCGCAGCGTACGGCGTTTGGGCGGTACCTCGGCTAGACTGACGCCTTTCCGGCCTCGTTGCCCGCCGCGCATGAACCCCAATTACCTCGATTTCGAACAACCCATCGCCGATCTGGAAGCGAAGATTCAAGAACTTCGCCACGCCAGCGCCGGCCCGGCGGTGAATATCGACGCCGAGATTCGGGCGCTCGAAGACAAGCTGCGGCAGCGCACCGCGCAGATTTTCCGCGACCTCAGCGCATGGCAGGTCTCGCAATTGGCGCGTCATCCCGCGCGGCCCTACACGCTCGATTATCTGCGGGTGATGTGCGACGAATTTCAGGAGCTGGCCGGCGATCGCGCGTTCGCCAACGACAACGCCATCGTCGGCGGTTTGGCGCGCATCGGCGGCCGCAGCGTGATGGTGATCGGCCACGAAAAAGGCCGCGACACCAAAGCCAAGGTGCGTCGCAATTTCGGCATGCCCAAACCCGAGGGCTATCGCAAAGCCCTGCGTCTGATGAAGATGGCCGAGCGCTTCCGCTTGCCGCTGCTGACCTTCATCGACACCGCCGGCGCAT
>JAGNNB010000118.1 GCA_017990865.1 Lysobacteraceae bacterium | reverse complement strand
GTTCGCGCACTGGGGCGACGGCATCGCACCCGACATCGTCACGCTGGCGAAAGCGCTCGGCGGCGGCATGCCGATCGGCGCGATGCTGGCCGGGCCGAAAGTCGCCGAGGCGATGCAATTCGGCGCGCACGGCACCACCTTCGGCGGCAACCCGCTGGCCGCCGCGGTCGCGCGCGTCGTGCTGCGAAAACTGCAGTCGCCGCAGATCGTCGACAACGTGACGAAACAATCGCAGGCGCTGCGCGATGGCCTCGAAGTCTTGAATCGCGAACTCAGCCTGTTCGCCGAAGTCCGCGGCCGCGGACTGATGCTCGGCGCCGTCCTCGCCCCGCAATACGCCGGCCGCGCGGGCGAGATCCTCGATCATGCCGCGAACGAAGGCCTGCTGATGCTGCAAGCCGGCCCCGACGTGCTGCGTTTCGTCCCGGCGCTGAATATCGCCGATGACGACATCGCCGATGGCCTCGCGCGACTGGCGCGCGCGTTGCGGGCGTTCGTCAGCGTTGCCTGATCTCTTCTTTTGTGGGAGCGCCGGAAGGCGCGAAGATTTCGTGCGCGCTGCGCCCGTTCGCGCGTTCCGCTCCCGCGAGGGATGGTTTCTCGCAACAGCTTCGCGCCTTCCGGCGCTCCCACAACGAGCCGACTCGTGCTGTACGGGGAGAAGAGCGACCCCTCACCCTCACTCGCTGCGCTCGCTCTTCCCTCTCCCCGCATGGCGGGGAGAGGGTGCCCGAAGGGCGGGTGAGGGGTTTCAGGCGCACCCCAACTCGGGTGCGCGCTATGGGCCTTCATCGGCGCGGCCCAGTCTCTCTGTAGGAGCGCCGGAAGGCGCGACCGACCAGTTCTCGCGTACAGATGTTTTCAGGATTTCATCTTGAATAAATTGCGCAACCCTAATGCGAACAGGAAGGTCATTATCAGGGCGATGATCTTGTGCAGTATTTCAAGCAGGATGGCCGCTATCGCAATGCCCCCATGTTCGCCGAACAGAGGCTTTCTCAATTCGGTCTGCATTTTGTCCAATCCCGGCACAGGGGCGATGTTGACCAGCACATATTTGACCAAGTCGGATGTGCGCTCATCGCTCGTGCCGGGGCTCGCAGAAGCAGCGCACTGAGGTTGATCGGCGCAGGCGTTGGCAAGCAGTCCATGAATACCGCCGATGGCTATAGAAAACAAAAACAGTGCGAGAAGTGGACGTCGAATGCTAAAGCCGTAGTCGGAGCACCATTCATAGAGCATTGATGGTACTTGTTGTGTTAGTGGGAGATATGGTCGTTCCGCTTTCATTTCTAGGCGGAAAAAACGTTGCTCTTCCCTAGTCGCTTTCATTTGCTCCATCGCGAGCTTTAGAGTGCGATACGCTCTCGCAGCATCATCCCCAATCTCTTGTTTAAAAATAGTCAAGTGAAAACTGGTGTCTTGGTGAAATTTGCACCCATGAAAAATCGGGGCGCGCTTAAAAATTACACGGGTTATTAAGAGCTTCCCGCTGGCATCAATAGTGGGATGAATGCCAAAATCGCAAGTGCCTTCAAAGGTTCGATTTAAAAAAGTAGTTAATCCAGAAAATTCACAGCCACTAAAATTTGAGAATCGAATTTTCTTGGATTCATCCGGCATAGCGCATGAAAAATTGCAATCCATCTCGAATTTGGAAAGTTGGAATTCGATTTCAGGAATGATCGCCTCTGAAAAGTCTGTGTTTCCTGCAAATTGGCATTCATAGAAGCCGGATGGCGCCCAAAACCTTGAATTTCTAAATTGAGAAGGCGAATAAAAATGACAATTAAGGAAGTTTGCGGGTTCAAGAAAAGTGGAATTTGAGAAATTAGTTGAATCATAAAATTCGCACCCCAAGAAGGTCGCTCTTGAAAAATTGCATTTAGAAAAGTTTCCGTTTTTGAACTTTGATTCAATGAAAACTACCAATCCAGATCTGTCGGGATTTAAAAATGTAAAGTTGGCGAAACTTATATTAGTTTCTGAAAAGTTTACACTTTTGAACTCAATTATGTTCTGTGGGTATGCTGCTATCCATGTGTTCCAAGTGCTAGCACCTTCACTTGCAATCTTCAAAAGGCCTTCCGTTGTCGGGCTCTCAAGTTGGCCGAAATTGACATTCTCAGAAAAAGTGAGGTGCAAATAGTCGAGAGACTCTTCCTTGTAGCTAGCTTCTTCATCGGTCATTTTCTGTTCCTCTCATAAGCTTAAGCTTGTCTTCAAATCCCCAATCAAATCGTCGACATGCTCCAAGCCCACCGACATCCGCAACAGGTTCTGCGGGGAGCGCGGGTCCGGGCCTTCCACCGAGGCGCGGTGTTCGATCAGCGATTCGCAGCCGCCCAGCGAGGTCGCGATGGTGAACACGCGGACCTTCGAGGCCATCGCCAGCGCCGCATCGCGGCCGCCGCGCAGTTCGATGCTCATCATCCCGCCGAAATCGCGCATTTGTTGCGCGGCGATGGCGTGGCCCGGGTGCGTGGGCAGGCCGGGATAGTTCACGCGTTCGATCGCGGGGTGCGCGGCGAGAAATTCCGCCACCGCGCGCGCGTTCGCGCAGTGCATCGCCATGCGCGCGCCGAGCGAACGGCAACCGCGCAGCGTCAGCCACGCGCTGAACGGCGCCAGCGTCGCGCCTGTGATATGCGCGCGATGCTCGACCTTCGTCGACAGCTCGCCGCGTTTCGCGAACACCAGCGCGCCGCCCAGCACATCGCTATGGCCGCCGAAATACTTGGTGGTCGAGTGCATCACGATGTCCGCGCCCAACGTCAGCGGGCGTTGCAGCAGCGGCGTGGCGAAGGTGTTGTCGGCGACGACGACCGCGCCCGCGTCGTGGCCGATCCGCGCCAATGCGGCGATATCGCTGATCTTCATTCGCGGGTTCGACGGCGTTTCGATCCACAGCATCGCGGTCGGCGTCTCGCAGGCCGCGCGCACCGCGTCGAGCTCGCTCATGTCCAGCGGCACGGCGTCGATCCCGCGCTCCGGCAGATACTCCTCGCACAACATGCGCAGACCGGTGTAGCAGTCGTCGGGAAACAACACCCGCGCGCCGTTCGGCAGGCTTTCCAGCAGCGCGGTCATCGCCGCCATGCCGGAGGCGAAGGTGATCGCCTCTTCGCCGCCTTCCAATGCCGCCAAGGCTTCGCGCAGACGGTCGTTGGTCGGGTTGCCTTCGCGCTGATATTCGTAACCCGCGACGCGCTCGCCGGCAGGGCCGTGACGGAACGTGGTGGCGAGGTGGATCGGCGGCGCGACCGCGCCGGTGGCGGCATCGGGTTCGTTGCCGATATGGACCGAGAGCGTTTCGGGGCGCGCGGTATCGGGATGTTGCGCGCTCATGCCCGCAGCTCCGCGAACGACGCTTTCGCCGCGTCGATCGTGGTCGCGATGACGTTGTAGTCGTGCGCCATCGACAGGAACCCGGCTTCGAACGCCGACGGCGCCAGATACACGCCGCGTTCGCGCATCGCGTGGAAGAAGCGATTGAAGGCCGCGGTGTCGCCGGAGGTCGCTTGCGCGTAGGTTTCCACTTTCTCCGCAGTGAAGAACAGGCCGAACATGCTGCCGACGCGATTGGTGCTGAACGGCACGGCGGCCTCGCGCGCGGCGTTCTCCAAACCCTCGCACAACGTCGCGGTGCGCGCATCAAGCGTTTCGTAGAAGCCGGGCGCCTGGATCAATTCCAACATCGCCAAGCCCGCCGCCATCGCCACCGGATTACCGCTGAGCGTACCGGCTTGATAGATCGGGCCGCTCGGCGCGATTTGGCGCATCAAATCGGCGCGACCGCCGTAAGCGCCGACCGGCATGCCGCCGCCGATGATCTTGCCGAAGGTGCTGAGGTCCGGCGTGATGCCGTACACCGCCTGCGCCCCGCCGAGGGCGACGCGGAAGCCGGTCATCACTTCGTCGAAGATCAACAGCGCGCCGTGTTTCGTGCACAGCTCGCGCAGATGCTGCAGATAGCCCGGGCGCGGCGGAATGCAATTGGCGTTGCCGACGACCGGCTCGATGATGACGGCCGCGACTTCGCTGCCGATTTCGTCGAACAATCGCGTCGCACCCTCGAAATCGTTGTAGCTGAGCGTTGCGGTGAGTTCGCTCAGGGCTGCGGGCACGCCCGGCGAGGTCGGTACGCCCAGCGTCAACATGCCCGAGCCGGCTTTGACCAGGAACGAATCGCCGTGACCGTGATAGCAGCCCTCGAACTTCACGATGCGACTGCGACCGGTGGCCCCGCGCGCGAGGCGAATCGCCGAGAGCGTGGCCTCGGTGCCGGAATTGACCATGCGCACCATCTCGCAGCTCGGGATGAGCCGGGTGATGGTCTCGGCGATCGTCACTTCCAGCGGATTCGGCGTGCCGAAGCTCAGGCCGTTGCGGGCGGTCGCGATCACCGCCTCCAGCACTTTCGGGTGGTTGTGGCCGGCGATCATCGGCCCCCACGAGCCCACGTAATCGATGTAGCGATTGCCGTCGGCGTCGTACAGATACGCGCCGTCCGCGCGTTCGACGAAGAACGGCTCGCCGCCCACCGACTTGAAAGCGCGCACCGGCGAATTGACGCCGCCGGGCATCAAATCCTGTGCGCGGGTGAACAGATCGTGGGAGCGTTCGGTCTTCATCGTGAATTCTCTGGATAACGTGGGGAATACGGGCGTTCGATCACTCGAAACAGCGGCGATACGCGGCCGCAGCCGCGACAGGATCGGGCGCATCGAACACGCCGCCGACGACGGCGATCAAGTCCGCGCCTGCGTCGATCAACGATGGCGCATTGTCGGGCGTAATGCCGCCGATCGCGACCCGCGGCAAGCCGAATCCCACGCTGTCGCGCAACAGATCGAGGGTCGCGCGGCGTGCATTCGGTTTGGTCGTGGACGGGAAGAACGCGCCGAACGCGACGTAGCTCGCGCCGGCCTGCGCGGCGTCGCGCGCGCGGGCGAGGTCGTCGTAACACGACACGCCGACGATCGCGTTCGCGCCCAAGCGCTCGCGCGCCTCGCGCGGGCCGCTGTCGTGCTCGCCCAGATGCACGCCGTCGGCGCCGAATTCCGCCGCCAGGGCGACATCGTCGTTGACCATCAGCGGGACGCCGCGCGCTGCGCACAGCGGACGCAATAGGGCGAGTTGTTCGCGTTTGCGCACGGCATCCGCCGCTTTGTTGCGATATTGCAGCAGCGTCGCGGCGCCGATGGTCGCTTCGACGCGCCGGATCAGCCGCGCGGTGTCGGCGTCGTCCGGGGTGATCAGGTACAGGCCACGCCCCCAAGCGGGGGCGACGGCAGTGGCGGCGGGCATGGGCGCTTCCGATTGGCGTGCGATGGTGAGAGGATCGTCTACGACGACCTGCGCACCGTTCATGGCAGGCCATTATCCGACGAACACGACAAGGACTTCCCGCATGCACCGCAAGTATCGCTGCACGGTTTGCGACCACACCTACGACCCCGCGGAAGGCGACCCGGAGGCCGGCATCCCGCCCGGAACGCCCTTCGAGGCGCTGCCCGAGACCTGGGCCTGCCCGGAGTGCGGCGCGACCAAGCAAGACTTCGAACCGATGGACTGACCAGCGGCGGCCGCCCGGGCGGTCGGCCCACGTGCGGTCGATCAGTCGATGGGAGGCGATGGGTGAGCCGGCGGTTGCTGTCTGCCGCTTTCGGCCCGCAGGCCGGAATGGGACAATGAGTGCCCCTTACTGCCCTTCTGGATCGACCCGATGAGCGAAGCCGCCAGCCCCGTCGTCTACCGCACCTGGATGTGCGTCGTCTGCGGTTTTCTTTACGACGAAGCGAAAGGGTTGCCGGAAGAGGGCATCGCCGCGGGCACGCGTTGGGAAGACATCCCCGATTCGTGGACCTGCCCGGATTGCGGCGTCACCAAGTCCGATTTCGAGATGACGCCGGTTTGAGCGGTTGGGTCTGATCGGCGCGGGTTTGATCAGCGCGAAGCATTTCGAGCCCGACGCATGTTCCCCGCCGTCTGTGGCAGCGGGAGCCAGGGTTTGACCGGTGGGAAATCCCCACCGAGCGCACCAGCGAGCGCAGCCGGCTAATGCAGCCGGCCGTCGCGGCGGTCGGCGTTGTCGATCAACCGTTCGCGCACGGCGTCGACATCGTCCGCGTTGGGGTTTTGCTGTAGATAGCGGCCCAAATCCTTCCGGGCGCCCGCTTGATGGCCGAGTTCGAGGTAGCCCAGGCCGCGATCGCGCAGGGCGTCGGCGTTATCCGGAATCAAATGCAGAATGCGGTCGGCGCAGCGCACTGCCCGCGACCAATCCCCGCCTTCGGCGTAGACCGCATGCAGATTGCGCAGCATCCGCATCAGGATCGCCCGATGCGGCGCCGGGCTCAGAATCTGGATCAACGCCTCATCCGGCACATCTTCCCCGAAATGCGGACGCGCCCACTGCCGCAATTCATCCGCGTTGAGCGGCCGCCCGCGATTGAACGGGTCCATCACCAGAATGCCGTCGTCCACCGGCAGCCGCACCAAGAAGCGGCCCGGAAACGAAACCCCATCCAGCGGCAGCCCCAGGCGGCGCGCCACTTCCATCTGCACGACCGCCAGCGAAATCGGATTGCCCAGCCGGCGGTTCAACACTTCGTTCAGATAACTATTGCGCGGGTCGTAGAACTCGTCGTGATTGCCGGTATAGCCCAAATCGTCGAACAAGCGGTGATTGATCGCCTGCATCTTCAGCGGTTCGCTGGCGATCTGCTCCACTTCCTCGCGCAGCGAAGCGACATGACTCTCGACCTGCGCCTCGCAGGCCGCCACATCCAGATCCGGGTATTCGTCGTGGGCGATCAACAAGGCGCAATGCAGCAGCGGCACCTGCTCGTCGGCGAGATGCGCCAGAGAGGACCAATCGGGGAGGGCGGTCGAGTGGGTCATGGCGTCAAGATGCGCGCCTCATCGGCGCGGGACAAGGGGCGCCCGCGACCGGATCGGAGGGATTCAGCCCGGCGCCCCATCGGCGATAACGCCCGACACGCCTCCAAAAGGCCTCATGTCGTACGCAAGATGAGAAAGCGATCACTTTTTCTGCGGCTCGGCCGGCACGCCGGGCCCGAATATCAGCTCGGCGCCGTCCTTCAAACCCAGCCGAGCCGCCTCGCCGGCGTTCAGCTCCAGAACGTAGCGCGCCGGCGCTTCGCTGGGGTACGGCGGACAACGATCGCCCAGCGAACACGGCGGCACATCGCGCTGTTGCGATACCAGCTTCCGTTGTCGATCGAAATACAAAATATCCAGCGGAATGCGCGTGTTCTTCATCCAGTACGCGAGCGGCGCTTCCTCGTCGTGCACGAACAACATGCCGCGATCGTTCGGCATGTTGTCGCGAAACATCATGCCTTGCGCGCGCTCGGCGTCGTCGTCGGCGATCTCGATCGCGTAACGTTGGCCGCCCAACTCCACCCACACGCCGCCAGCGCTCGCGCAGCCGCCGCACACCAGCGCCGAAACCCCTAGAAAAACCGCATAAAACGAACGCATGGGCGAACTCCTCTATAGATGATTCAGACCATCGCCGACCCTCGCGCGTACGTCAAGCCTCCGAATGCGGCGATGCGGACGCGAACAAAAAAATCGTGTCAACCCCTTCCCAAACGCATTGTTGCCGTGCACAATTCGCGCCCTTCGCAGCGACGCAATCGATCACTCGCCGCGAAAAGAAAATACGCGCTGAGGAGTTGACGGATTCGGATGCTCCCCTATAATGCGCGGCCCTCGCCAGGGTGTCTGTCACGAATCGGGCGAAGGCGGTCGAAACATGATCGCGGGGTGTTGACGAAATTGTCGAAGCCCGTCAGAATGTAAGACCTTCTCGCCGCCGGCTTCGGTTGGTCGGCAAGAAAGAAATCGCAAACGGGGTGTTGACGGCAACGAAAACTACCCTATAATGTGCGGCTCCCTGGGGCGCTTCGGCGGCGAAGGGAAAGAGACAAAAGGGATGAGGCGCTGAGGCCGATTCCGACGATCTTTGACAGTGTGCGCAGGTGACTTGTGCGGGCGTCTGGCAGGTGGTTAGTTGTCCATCTTGCAGACGTTCGTAACAGAACCAAGTCAATTCAAAGCATGCAAATGCAGTGAGTAATTTGGGGCTGGGACGACGACTGCACTCAAAGCATTAGGACTTCGGTCCGAAAAGTTTAAGTGAAGAGTTTGATCCTGGCTCAGAGTGAACGCTGGCGGCAGGCCTAACACATGCAAGTCGAACGGCAGCACAGCAGTAGCAATACTGTGGGTGGCGAGTGGCGGACGGGTGAGGAATACATCGGAATCTGCCTTATCGTGGGGGATAACGTAGGGAAACTTACGCTAATACCGCATACGACCTACGGGTGAAAGCGGGGGATCGCAAGACCTCGCGCGATAAGATGAGCCGATGTCCGATTAGCTAGTTGGCGGGGTAATGGCCCACCAAGGCGACGATCGGTAGCTGGTCTGAGAGGATGATCAGCCACACTGGAACTGAGACACGGTCCAGACTCCTACGGGAGGCAGCAGTGGGGAATATTGGACAATGGGCGCAAGCCTGATC
>JAGNNB010000117.1 GCA_017990865.1 Lysobacteraceae bacterium | reverse complement strand
AGCGAACCGAGGGCGCTGGGCACCGGCAGGTTGTGGGACACCAAAGCAGTCGTCATGGTCGTCTGGGTCATAGTGGGAGCGATCTTAGCAGTCGGGGACTTCGAGTGCTAAGCGGGTGAAAAGTTCCTCAGTGTTCTGAATTCGTCAACAGTCGCGATTCATCTCGGTTAGAAGCAACGCCGATAACGGCAATCGGCACCCTGTCGTGAGACCGAACCGAGCCGCCTGGAACACGGAGATATCCAGCGGCGGCGGTCATCGTCGCTGCGGATCGGCTCAACGAAATTGCCGTAGTCGATTGATTCTTAACGATTTCAGTTTGAAATCGGTGCGGTATTTCCGCCAGTGCCGAAGGACATGGTGCGGTTCGACGGGAGGCAGCCCCGATGGAACCGACGACCGAAGCGAGATACCCGCCCGAAACCCGGGCGGGTATCCGCTTTCGCGTGGCAGAGCGCGAACCCGCCGTTACGGCACCGGCACCGAGAAGACGCCGGAGTTGTTGATCAACCAGTTCGGGGAGCCGCCGGTCGGGTGGATCGCGTGGATGTAGATCTTCTTGCCGTTATGCGCCATGCGCGTGCTGTAGCTCAACGGGATCGCGAAACGATACGCCGTGCCGCTGGAACCGCAGGCGGCGGCGACCGCAGGCTCGCTCGAGTTCGCGGCCGGGTAAGCGCCGATCATGGTCCCCGCGCCGGCGGAACCGCCGAGGTACACATGCACGGAGACCGAGGTCCGGCTGCCGTAGGAACAGGCCCACCCGTAGATGATGTTGTTCGACACGCCGTCGATCACGCCGCGTACATCGCCCGGCACCAACGCCCACTGCGCGAGATCGGTGGACGCGTTCGGCACGAGATCGACCGGACCATGGCCGCCGTTCTGATACAACCTGACGAACAGGTTCTGCTCGCACTGATACGTGCGCGAGGTGTTCACGGCGGCGAGATCGCTCGTGTTCTGGAACGGCTGGCCGCTGCATTTGCCGGTGACCGCGGCGAAATCCAGCAACAGCTTGTCCATCGTCCAACTGTCGGGGAGCGAGTTCGTGCCGTCTTTGTAGATCGCATCGTTCGCGCCATCGATGATGTTGATCTTGCGGCCGCTGTTGAGATACCTCGACAAGCCGACGCCGGTGAAGAATTTCCAGTTGTGCGCGCCGGGGTTGGCGATGATGTTCGCGCATGCGGTGACGGTCGTGCCGTTCCCGGCGACGTAACCGAAGATCGGCCCGTAGACGATGTTGAGCACGTTTTTCACCGTGCTGTTATCGACGGAATAGCGGCAGCCATTCCAGATGTTGCCGGAATTGGGCAGCGACTCGAGCGCCACGGCCACCGGAAATACGAAGCCGGAATTGTTGGCGTCTGTATTCGTGCGGTACACATCGAGCAATTTCGCCGTATGCAGCGAAGACGCGCTTCCGCCCTGCAAGTACCAGTGCGGCGCCGCGCTGAATTCGGGCTTGCTTTGAAGGTTGATCGCCACGGCGCGCATGAACGAAGCGGAACGGCGCAGAGGCAGATTCACCCAGTAATCGGCGCCCGCCGGCTCCGCCGGCAAGTCGTTGGCGCCCATGGGGTAGTCGAACATCGACCAACCCGTGGTCTCGACGCTGACGACCCGAGTGCATTTGGGGCTCAGCTTCAGTTTCGAAACCATATTCCCCAATTTGCCTTCGTAAAAGCCGGTTTCGCCTGTCGAGCCGCTCGTGAGATAGCCGAGGCCACCCACCGCCACCACCACGTAAGGCAGCGTGTTGTAGGACGGGCAACCGTTGTAGAGGTACTTGTTCGCGTCGGACAACACGCCAAGCCTGTATTTGACCCCATTGGGCAGCGTCTGCTGGGTCACGGTGAATAAACCTGTGCCGGCCTGTGCGACGGCGGGCAATGCGAGCAATGCCGCCAGCGCGAAGCGTCGGGCGGCAACGGTCCATGAACCCGCGTTTCGGCGCGTGTTTCGATGGGTCGGGTGTTGCGATGTGTTCTCTTGCATCGTGATCACTCTTCGGATAGATGGGAGACGAACCCGACGCACATGCGCGTCGGGCGTGATGTGGGCGGTCGTTTCGGACGACACCACGGCCATCAAGGTCGCGGCGCGCGCCCGCGACAGGACATCGCCATCGGCGAAAAACTCGATCGTTCGCGAAAGTGAGACGGCAGTCGGATTTGCGTGCGTGGTAACGCCGCCTTCGACAGACCGGGGGCCGGGCATCGGCCCTCGCCGTTCGATGCCCCGCTTCAGCCTTCCAACGGCTCCGCGCCGCCGTCGTAGAGCCGCGCGTACTGCAGTTGCAGGTAATGCAGACGCAGCAAGTGTTCGGGCAGCGACACGTCGGTCGCGAGGGTCGGCGGGAAGCCGTGAAACCCCGCGTCGCGCAGACGACGCAGTCGGGCATCGAGCGTTTGGGTCACGCCGATGCCCACGGTGGGGCCGATGCCGCGTTCGGCTTGCGCAAGCAGGACATGCCGCAACTCGCGCAGCGGCGCGGGCACTTCCGTCGCCATCGTCGCCGATGCGGCGGGCGCTTCGCGTTGCGCGCCGATCTGGCGCAAACGCTTCCACGCTTTTTCGAACGTGCCCGCGAGCGCGCCCTGCGCCGCGGGCGCCGCATCGAAATACAGCGCATCGACCGGCGAACCTTCTGGCGAACGTTCGTGCGATCGCAGCGACGGCGTTTCGGGTTCGATCAAACTCAAAGGCTCGGCCACCGCTTGGCCGTCGTCGCGCAATCGCGCCACCACGCAGGTCCCCGGCGGCACGCCCGCCTTCGCCGCCGCTTCGATGCGTCCGATCGCGTGTTCGGTGTATGCGGCGTAGGGCAGTTCGAGATCCAAACGTTCGTTCGCGTCGTCGTAGATCGGCCACACCAGCGTTTGCCGCGCGGCATCGAAGCGCGGTTCGCCGAAACGCGCGGGGCGAAGCACCGCCCAGTCGCGCATCGGCTGCGGTTCCGACAAGAGACTGCGTTTGCCGTCCACGCGGGCCTGCGTCGATTCCGCCCAACGCGCGCAGACCGGCAACTGCGCGACGAACGACGCGTCCGGCGCGAGCGCTTGCACGGTCGCGGTGGTCGCTTCGCTGCCCGAAATGCGGCCCTGCGCGCTGAGCTGCGCGCCGTCGAGCACGATGCGGCGTCCGGTCGCTTGCTGCGGCGTGCCCAACCCCGCCCACGGCCCCGCCGCGCGATAACGCGCGATCGGGTCGAACCCGCGTTGCTGTTCGGGGCGCGCATCGGTGCAGGAATAGAACGCTTGTTCCGACGGCGACCAAAACAGCATCGTCAAACCGACATAACCCGACGCAGAGCGCCATGCGTGCGCGCCGAGCCCGAGCAGTTCCAGTCGCGCGGCGGCTTCGTAACGATTGCGCGCGCGGCCAAGCAGATGCGCGGGCGCCGCGCCGCGCAACGCCGCCGCATCCAGCGCGGAAATCAAACCATAGACGAAGGCGATCTCGTCGCACAGACGATGCTCGTCGGCGCCGCCCGCGCGTTCGTTCAACCATTCGACATGGTCGGCCAAGCGTCGCAACGCCAACGCGAGTCGGTAGTATTCCGCGCCCTGCGCCCACACCGCTAACGTCGAAAAGCGTTGCTCGATCGCGGGCGACAGATGCGACAACCCGAGTTCGACGCATTCCAGCAGCAATCGTTTCGTGCGTTCGCGCAACCGCGCACGCGCGTCTTCGCGCACGGCCTCGCCGCCTTCGGGCAGCGCGTGATCCATGCCCAGATCGAGCGCTTCGGTACGCGCGCGACCCGCGGGTTCGGGCGCCTCGATCGTCGCACCGTACGCGCGCCGATACGCCAACACCGCCGCGACGCGGTATTTCTCGATCTGCGAAGGCTGCGCATCGGCGATCAGGGCATCCAGACCGCCGCCCATGTAGCGGAAACCGATACGGGGATGCGCGAAGGCGATGCGCACGTGCTTTTCGCCGTCGATAATCACGCCACGTTCGGGATCGAGATCCTGCACGTATTGCCAGGCCCAGCGATACCCGGCCTTGCCGGCGTGTTTGCGCAGCGCCGCGGCGTCGAACGCCAGCAATGCGGCGTGCAACGGCGCGAGCGGCGAATCGTGGGACACCGCCGGATCGCCGCTCGGGGATGCGCTGTTCGTTGCGTCGTTCGCTGCATCACTAGGACGATCGTTCGCCGCATGGGTCGCGGCCGCATCGACGGCATCGGAATGCTTCGCCGTCGCCGTCGTCATTTCCGATTTCGATGGCGACGAAACGTTCACCGCATCCGTCTGCGGCGCGGCATCGCTCGCGGTCGCCATCTCGCCGCCGCGCTGCAACACGATCGCCGCGGCGAGAATGTGCTGACACACGCCGGCGGCGGGACAGCCGCACTGCGCCTGCGCGGGACCGCGCGCGTCGAAGCGCACGGTCTGGCCGGCGACGCGCACGCGCACGATTTCGGCAGCGCCTTCCACTGCGGTTTCGATCTCGGCCGCTTGCGTCTCCAAATCCTTGTAAGCGCGACGCAGCAAGCCGCGATTGCCGAGCGCGGCCAGCGCGTCGTCGTCGTAACGCACCAACTGCGTGCGCAGGTCCGCGAGCAACGTCATCGCGGCGCTCCGTCGTCGTGCACGGATGCGAATAGCGCAAAAGCGTCCATCGCTCCGCGTATGCTCACGAAATCACCTTCACCAGCCATTGCGCCAACTGCTGGGGCGTGAGCGCCGCGATTTCCATGCCGCAGGCGGCGAGACGTTCGGCCATCTGTCGGTCGTACACCGGATGCGCTTGCCCATCCAATGCGGCCAAGCCCAAGAGTTTGACCCGCGCTTCGGCCAGCGCTTTCGTCGCACGCACCAATTCGCCGGGCGAGCCGCCCTCGCAAAAATCGGTCAGCAACACCAGTACGGTGCGATGCGGGTTTTCGATCAACTGCGCGCAATAGCGCATCGCACGTGCGATATCGGTGCCGCCGCCGAGCTGCACCCGCATCAGCACTTCCACCGGGTCGTCGGCGTGTTCGGACAGATCGACGATCTGCGTGTCGAACACCACGGTTTTGACGCGGAACGCGGGCAATCCGGCGAGGATGCCGGCCATCACCGCGCTGTGGATCACCGAATCGGTCATGCTGCCGCTCTGATCGATGCACAGCACGATGTCCCACGGCAGGCGGCGACTGTTGCGCTCGAAAAAGCGCAGTTCTTCCAGCACCAGACGCTTGCGCTCGGCGTCGTAATGCTTGAGATTGCGGCGGACGGTGCCGGCGGCGTCGAAGTTCTGCGCTACTTTCATCGGCGAATGCCGGAAGCGATTGAGCCGCCCCGCCAAGGTCTGCCGCACTTCCGATTCGAGTTTGCGTCGAATCTCCTCGACCACCTGCCGGATGATGCGCCGCGCCAGCGTCAGCACCTCGCCGCGCAAGTGGCTGCGAAGACTCAGCAGCGTACGCAGCAACTGCTGATTCGGCTCCAGCCGCTCGAGCGTTTGCGGATCGGTCACGAGTTCGGTGAGGCCGTAGCGATCCAGCGCGTGCTTCTCGATCGTTTCCACCGTTTCGCGCGGAAACAATTCACGTACTTCGCCGAGCCAATTCACCAGGGTCAGTTGCGAAGGATCGAGCGAACCGGGGCCGATCTCCTTGCGCACGCCGCGGCCGTCGTATTCGCGGCCGTAGAGATAATCCAGCGCGCGATCCATCCGCGCGGCCTCGCCGCTCAGGCCGTTCGCGCCGTCCAGGCGTTGCCCGGCGTATTTGCCCAGCACCAGGCGCCAACGCTCCAGCGCGCTCATGCGGACGCTCCCGCGGAAGCGTTCGCGACGGCGCTCGGCGCATCGGCAAGCCACGCGTCGAGCCCGTCGGCGCGCAGAACCTCGCGCAGCGTTTCCGAAGCCGCGAGAAACTGCTGAAGTTGCCCTTCGTCGAGATCGTAATGCACGCGCTGGCCGAGCGCGTCCACGCCATGGCGGCTCGCGATCACGGCGGCGATGCGGTCGGTTTCCTTCGGCGTCATGCCCGCGAACGCCAAGCGCAGTTCCGGCAAATTGGCGACGAAATCGCCCTGTGTCCAGTCGCGCAGCAGCGCGTCTAGCGCATCGAGCAAGGCCGGTTGTTGCCACGCCGCTTCGCGTGCGGTCTGCAACAGGCCGCGCAGATAGGCGACGGATTCCGCGGCGGGCAACATCCCGCGCAGATGACCGTTCAAGGCCTCGGCGAGTTCGATGTCGTCGGCCTGTCCGGCCGAATAGCGCAAACCCAGCGCGCCGCCGCGCACCACCGCCGCGTCGTGCGCGCGCTGCAGGTCGTGCAGCATGCGCCAGAACAGATCGGCGTCGAGCGCGCGTCCGGCATCGCCCAACAACGTTTCGCGTAACTGCGTCAATGCCCGCAACACCGTGCCGGCATCGCCCGACGCGCCTCGCAATTCGCGGCCCAGATACAGCGCGCGTTCGTACGCCGCTTGCAGCAGCGCCGGCAAGGCATCGATCTGTCGCGCCTCCAGAGGCTCGCGCGATTCCCACAACAGCGCGAGGCTCGCCACCGCGGCCGCGACCGAACCGAAGTCGCTGTCGGCGCCGATCGCGATGCGCAAAGCATCCAGTGCGCGCGGCAGATGATCGTGCAGACCGAGTACGCAGGCTTGAATGGTCGAAGTCGCCGCCGTGCGCGCGTCGACGCCGCCGTCCTGCTGCGCGCGATCCAGTCGACGATTGAATACCTGCGCGACCGCGAGCGGCACGGTGGCGCCGTGGACGGCCGCTTCGACCAGGGCCGCTTCGGTGGCGGCGGAATAGGTGTACTCCCAATGTTCCTGCAAGCGCTCCAAACCGACGCCGTGCACGAAATCCGGCCCCGCCGTGCGCACCGCGAACGGCACACCGAGCAGCGACAAGCCGTGCAGCAAACGGCTGGCGACGCGATGTTCGGGACGCCGATACAGATCCAGCACCACCCGCCGCGGCTGTGCGTCGTCGATCTTCAAACGCTGTCGGCGCAAGCGATACTGCGCGTCGCGTACCAGCGGCGGCACGCTGGCCCCGCGCGGTACGGTGCCCATCGCGGTGCCGCCGAGCGCACGCAGCGCGACCGCGCGCACGATCGCGCCGTCGCTGTCCGCATCGCCTTTGACGAAGCAACCGATGACGGCATCCAACACGTCCTCGCGCGTCGGCGCGGGTCGTTGCCGCAGCTCGCACAAACGCAGGACTTGCTCGTAAGCGGCGGCGAGCGTCGGCGTCGGCACTTGCACGCCGGCCTCGTCACGCAGCGCCAGGGCGATATCGATCAAGGTCTCGAGCGCCGCGTCGCGCCGCAGACGCGCGCCGCCGCCGGTGAGTCCGGCTTTTTCGCGCGCGCGCATGCGCTCCCACACGCGCTGATGCCACGCCGGCGAGGTCATACCCGCCGAATAGCCGTTGAGCCGGTCCAAACGATCGAAGCTGTAGCGGATCAAGGCCGATTCGCTTTCTTCGATCGCGCCGTGCGCGATCTTCGGACGCGGCGCGTCGCTCGCGATCAAGCGCGGCAGCACCACCGCATGAAAACCGCCGACCACCGCGATCACCGGCCCGCCGTCGGCGGTGCGCTCGGCCAAGGCGCGGCGAATCTGCCAGGCCATTTCGGCTTCGCGCTGCAGCGTGCCGTCGGCGGTCAATTCTTCGTCGCTGCAATCCACGCGCGACAGTTCGCAGTACGCCGACACCCGCGCCAGATGCGCATCGAGCGCGGTTTCGCCGACATCCGCCTCGAACAGATGCTCCCAAAGATCTTCGTGATCGCGGCAGCCGAGCCGTTCGGCCAGCGCCTGCAGATAGCGACTGCGTCGGTAATGGCGTTCTTCCAGCAGCGAATCGCCGCCGTCGTCGTCTTGTCGGTCGTGTTCCGCTTCGACGATGCACTGTTCGGCGAATTCCAGATCGACGAACCGCGCCGGCACTCCGCGCGCCTGCGCTTCGTGGATCGCGACCAGCTCCGGCGAGTAATCGCAAAAAGGGTAGTACGCGGAGCGGCGTTGGTCGCCATGAGTACTCGTGCCGCGATGGTCGCGAGAAGTCTCGTCGTCCTTGCTCAACACAGCATAGGTGTAAATCGCCAGCGGCATGTGCGCGTCATCGCGCGCCAGCAACGGCAGAAGATCGCTGAACCCGCGCGGGCCTTCGATCAGCACCGCCGACGGCGTGCGGCCGGCGGCGTCGAGTTCGGCGAACAAGCGTCGCAATTGCCACGCGCAGGCGGGGCTGTGATGACGGACGGGAAACACCACCAGTTCCGGCGTGCGTAACGAGGCCGCGGTCGCGCGCACGCGATCGAGCGTGCTTGCGATGGCCGCGAAGGCGGCGTCGATATCGATCTCGGTGGACACGTTGCGCGGCTCGCAGATCGTCAATTCGACAGTTCAGCGGTCCAGTTCGCGGCGCGCGTCGAGTACGCGCTTCCACTGCGCGTTGCGTTGCGCGCGCTGTTTCACCACCACATCGAAGTAATGCCGCAGTTTCTTGCCGTCGTCGGGATTGTCCTTGAGCACGGTGCCGATCAACTGCCGGGCGATGTGTTCGCCGCCGACGCTGCCGTCGCCGAAATAATGCGCATCCAATCCGGCGGCGTAGCCCACCGC